>CAMLLI010000086.1 GCA_946480685.1 uncultured Flammeovirgaceae bacterium
TCCGCAGCGCGAGTGCCGAAGCCATTCGCACATCGGACGATAGATCATGCAGTGCAGACGCTATTATAATTTTTTCATACTGATCAAATCCATTGGCTGCGCGTGCAAAGTAATGGGCTGCCGCCAATCGTGCTGGTTCTGTATGCGGCTTTTGTAACAACTCTGCAGCACGTTTATGAAATGTGCTATCGAGTATATTTCGAAGTCCGCTGCGATAAAGTGATAACGCCAATCCTTCCGTAGCGAGTGAGTCCCATGGTCTTTCATTCAACGCCCAACGTAAAGTTACTTTTCCATAGGCTTCCAGTATTTCCCTCTGAACCATGGTGTTCTTCTCCTTCGCTATAGCCTGTGCCAATACAACGGCACTGCTATTGGTTTTGATCTGTCCCAAAGCATACACAGCAGCTTGTCGCACAGTAGAGTCGGCATCATTCAGTAATACTTCTTTCAAAGCATGAATAGCCGCGCTATCCTGGATGGACGCAAAAGCCAGCACAGCATCTCTGCGGTATGCTGCATTGATGTGCTTGAAGTATGTATATAAACTATCGGACAGTCTGCGATCCTGGAAGTCAGCGATCTTTACAAAAACAGTGTCTGAAAATTTGTTAGCCGCCTGTTCAGGTTTTGTGCAGGAAATAAAAATGATCAGTATAAGAAATATACCTGATGCCGCGAATCGTATCATAAGTTTACAGAATTAAAAGATAGGTGGTAAAGTCCGTGCGCGATTCACTACTTCATCGAACTCCACGCCTGCTGTTTTGATGGAGTATAGCAGTAGTTTGATTTCTTTCACATGCACACGGCCGTCTGCTTCTGAAAGTCGGTATAGTGTAGCGAATGCTTTCAACTTCTCTTCCCGGCTGCACGCACCGATCAGCTCAAGACCGGTATCATAAACTTTGCGTTCGTTGAATTGCTGGAAGCCTTCTTCAAATTCCCGAAATACATCGTCTGATATCTGCTCCTGGGTTTTTATATGACGCAGTGCTTCCAATTCTTTTTCATCGGCAATTCCATCTGCATCGATCAGCAGTTTAACAAGATATAGTAACCCCAGTTGGTAGTTCTTATTCATGCATCAGAAATTGACAACTGTAAGTTATAAATTATGATCACACGATGAAAAATCGCTGGTAAGAAAAAACTATGAAAAGATCTGGTACACCGCCAATGCAGAAACATAAGCCAGCACCGTCATGTACGCCAGTTGAATGAGTGGCCACTTCCATCCGCGTGTTTCGCGATATACAACAGCAAGCGTACTCATGCACTGCATGGCAAACGTGTAGAATACCAGGAGTGAGAAGCCCACGGCCGGTGTGAAGCGCGGTCCGCCCGTTTCGGGATTAACCTCTTCCTTCATGCGCACCTTAATCGTTGTCTCATCTTCACCACCGCTACCAATACTATAAATAGTAGCAATCGTTCCGACAAATACTTCGCGTGCTGCAAATGATGTTATAAGTGCTATGCCTATTTTCCAATCGTAGCCGAGTGGTTTAATAGCAGGTTCTATAGCTTTACCGATAATACCGGCATACGAATTTTCAAGTTTATAGGCAGCAACGCGATCAGCATATGCTTGCTCCGTGAGACGCATGTTCTGTGTTTGCTGCGATACAACTTCCTCTGCTTTACTCATGGTATCGCCAGGGCCATAGCTTGCCAGCACCCACAGTATAATGGCAATGGCCATAATAACTTTACCGGCTTCCAGCACAAATGCTTTAGTCTTCTCTAATATAGTATATCCTACGTTCGACCATTTTGGAATTCTGTAGGTGGGTAATTCCATCATGAGGTAGCTGCGTTCCTTCACATTAATGATCAGCTTCATTACCCATGCAGAACCTAAAGCAGCTACAAACCCCAGCAGATATAGCCCCATTAACGCAAGGCCTTGCAGGTTAAAGAAGCCCAATACTTTTTGGTCTGGTACAATCAGCGCGATAAGAATTGTAAATATAGGGAGGCGTGCCGAGCAGCTCATGAGTGGCGTTACCAGAATTGTAATGGTTCGCTCTTTCCAGTTATCAATCGTGCGCGTTGCCATAATAGCGGGTATAGCACACGCTACGCCTGATATAAGCGGAACAACGCTTTTACCATTGAGACCAAACTTGCGCATTACTTTATCCATCAGAAAAACAACGCGTGCCATATAGCCCGACTCTTCTAGTATAGATATGAAGGCAAACAGTATAGCAATCTGCGGAACGAAAATTACAATTCCCCCAAGTCCGGGTATAACGCCTTCTGCCAGCAAACTGGTAAGTGGTCCTTCCGGCAAAACAGAGCCTATATAATTACTGAGTGAAGCAAATACACTATCGATAAGATCCATCGGCAGCGTTGCCCATGCAAAGATGGCCTGGAAAATAAGGAAAAGTATACCGAAGAAAGTAAGATAGCCCCACACTTTATGTGTGATGATATGGTCGATCTGATTCGATTTCTTTTTCCACGAATGATCAGGCGCTTTCAGTGTAACTTCATTCAACAAATCCTGAATGAAACTATAGCGATGTATCGTTTCTGCACCCTGAAATTTACCGGGGAAAAACTGGTGTGTATCTCTGATCTGATCTACAATCTTCTTGCGCTGGGTTGTCAGAAAACCGAGCGAACGAGGTTGTTCTAAAAACAGGTAAGCTTCGTAGTCATTATCAACATTCAGTCGTTCGCGTAATTCCTGTACGGGCACCTTCGTATCATCCCATATCGAAAATATTTTTTTCTCCGGCATCGGCAGTGGCTTGGCGAGTTGTGATTTCAACTCATTTATACCTACACCATTGCGTGCATTTATAGTAACAACAGGAACACCAAGTTTTTTCGATAGCTTCTGAATGTCGTAGCTGATGCCGGCTTTTGCTGCGAGGTCCATCATGTTCAGCACAAGCATGGTAGGCAAGCCAACATCAATCACTTGCGTGAGCAGGAGCAATCCTCGTTTCAGGTTGGTAGCATCGGCTACTACTACAATTTTATCGGGAGTATTTTCAGAATGATGATCGAGCAATACTTCGGAAACAATCTGCTCATCAAGACTTCGCGGATATATACTATATACCCCGGGAAAATCAATAATCTCTACAACATTGTTATTGGGAAGTGTCGAAGTTCCTGATTTTTTCTCAACCGTTACTCCGGGAAAATTTCCGATTTTCTGATTAAGACCCGTCAGGTGATTGAACAGTGATGATTTCCCTGAGTTCGGATTACCGATTAATGCAATTTTTAAACGTTTCGGGGAAGCCATCTACATTAGTTCAGAATAGAAATAGTTGCTGCTTCTTCGAGACGAAGCGAAAGTTCGTAACCTGAAACGCTGATACAAACGGGGTCGCCAAAAGGAGCAGTAAAATTAAAGCGCACGGCCGCTCCGGGTAAACAACCCATCTCCATCAATTTTACAGAAAGATGGTCGTCTGTAAAACCTGCTACAATCCCAACTTCACCGGGTTTCATTTCCGAAACATTTTTCAACCGTGTCATCCCTACTTATTTAGATTAATTTCAAACAAGACAAAGATATGGGTGGTTCCGATGTGGAGCAAATGATTTATTTTTCAAAAAGTAATGTTGTTAGTCATATTTTAACGGATGGATATGGACGAGAAAACGAAGCCTGCAAAACCGGATGATCAAGAGTCAAAGGCAGCTCCCAAGCAAGAAGAACCGAGCGCAAAGCCGGAGGAACAACTCGTGAAAGAGGAAGAATCTTTTGATTTCGGAGGTCTTCCGAAGCGTGACTTGAAAAAGAATCTTGGTTGTGGCTAATCCAGAGCCATTTTTTAGAATGAAGTGATGCTAACGTAGATGATGCGTATGCTGACTGCAATAACCATCACACCCACGAAAATCATCATGCGCTTTACAGGTAATCTGCTGGAGAAATATGCTGCTATTGGTGCAGCGATAATACCACCGGCAATGAGTCCGGCAATTACCTGCCAGTGACTGAGTCCCATCACTGCGAAGAAAGTAAGTGAACTGGCAAGTGCTACAAAAAATTCTGTGAGATTAACCGAGCCGATCGTATAGCGTGGATGTCTGCCACCGGCAATTAATGTTGACGATACTATAGGTCCCCAGCCGCCTCCGCCAATAGAGTCCATAAAACCTCCGAATGTGGCAAGCTTCGGTATAGCCTTCGTTTTTATTTTTTTAGTACTGCCAACAATGGCCTTACGAATAATAACAATACCGAGGTATAAAGTATAAATAGCAATGACAGGCTTGATGTAGCCATTATACTGCTCCAATGAAGAGAGTATATATGCACCCAACGCTGCGCCTATCACACCTGGCAATAACAACGTCTTGAAAAGTTTCTTGTTAACATTCTGAAACCTGAGGTGCATGAGTCCTGAAACTCCGCTTGTAAAAATTTCGGAAGTATGAATACTTGCACTGGCTGCGGCAGGCGGCACACCAAACGAAAGCAAAAATGTTGATGCACTCACTCCGTATGCCATACCAAGCGCGCCATCAATCATCTGTGCTATAAAACCGGCGATCATGAATAAATAGAAATCATCGCTTAGCTGGCTAAGCCATGAGTCGGTAATTTCAATGATATTATAGGAGTAGAGAATTACGCCCAGCGTGAACAGCGATACGGCAGCAATAACCGTGATGTACACATACCTCCAGTTGAACGCAGGTTTTTGTGGTACCTCCAGTGTTGTTACTTTCTCGTATGCTTGCTGACTTTCCATTCTTCGTTCTTTGTTGCTCGCTCTATCCTCTATTCTCTATCGAACTAGTATACAAATATGGGCCCGCATAATCTACCGACCAAACATTCTCGGAAAAAAGGAGACAAAAAACTAAAATCTCTTGCTGAATTGTGGTTTTCAGATGCTCTCGGCAACAAAGACGCGCTTTACACGCTCACTGGTGTTCGTTAAAATTTCGTAAGGAATAGTGTTGATGGAAGCGGCAACTTCTTGTATCGGCAACTGTGCACCAAACAAAATTACTTCATCGCCTTCCTTGGCATCAAGGCCTGTTACATCAACCATCGACATATCCATACAAACATTGCCGATAACAGGTGCGCGCCTCCCATTGATTAAAACATGCCCTACGCCACGACTGAATGCGCGGCTGAATCCATCGGCATAACCTACAGCAATGGTGGCGAGTGTCATGTCTTGCTCTGCAACGCCTCTTCTTCCGTATCCTATCGTTTCACCTTTCGGAATACTGCGTACCTGCGATATTATGGTTTTCAACGTAGCAACAGGTTTAAGTTCGTGGAAACCTTCTGTTGTTGGATCAACGCCATACAACCCTATGCCTAGGCGCACCATATCCAACTGCAAATGCGGAAGACGAAGTATACCAGGTGTATTAAGGAGATGATAGAATGGCTTGTAACCTACTGCATCCGCGAGAGCGTCAGCCCATCGTTTGAATTTGTCTGCCTGACTTGTTGAAAAAGCATCGTGCTGCAGTTCATCTGCTCCCGCTAAATGACTAAATATAGAAGCAACTTTTATATTCGGATTCGATGTGAGTAAATGGGTCAGCTCTTCAAGATCGCGCTCTTCAAAACCAAGGCGGTGCATTCCAGTGTCGAGCTTGATGTGAATACGACATTCTTTTCCATGGAGGAATGCTGCCAGTGCCTTAAAGATCTTGAAGCTATATATCTCCGGTTCCAGATTATATGCAAGTACAGAATCAAAGCTTTCTTCCGAAGGATTCATTACCATGATCGGAAGTGTAATGTGGTTCTTGCGCAGGTCTACACCTTCATCTGCATAAGCTACGCCTAAATAATCTACCTTATGGTATTGAAGTATATTTGCTATCTCATTGCTGCCACTTCCATACGCAAACGCCTTTACCATTACCATGATACGTGTAGAAGGACGTAAGCGTGAGCGAAAGAAATTAAGATTATTTACCAACGCTCCCAGGTTTATCTCCATAACCGTACCATGCACTTTGCGCTGTAGCCTGCTTACTATTTTTTCAAACTGAAATGCACGCGCTCCTTTTACAAGTATAACTTCATCCTGAAGCTGATCGGTATTAAAATTATTCAGAAACGCCTCGGTGCTTTCGTAAAAAGAAGCATTCGCCGGAAAGAAGTGGCGGAATTCACCAAGAACTTTACCTACTCCTATAAAACTATCTACTTTGTTACGTTGCAAGAGTTCGGCTATCTGCTTTACCAGCACGTCTTTTTCCAAACCCGATTCAAGTATATCCGAGAGGATGACGCGTTTGCGCGTGCGCTGATGTTGATGAAGCAGAAACTGCAAACTTATCTCGAGACCAGCCAGATCGTTGTTGTAGGTATCATCAATCAATTGGCAATGATTTATACCCTCCTTCAACTCCAGTCGCATATGTACCGTGCGCAAACTGGTTATACACTCCTGTATATATATAGGATCATATTTCAACCACAACAAAAACGCCACGCAATGAAAGCAATTTTCAACGGATGCCGGATCTGAAAAGGGTAACGTTAATGGAAAAGTATGTTTGTTATACGTTACATCAAAACCTGTTGCTTTCCGCTGGATACTGACGTCCACTCCGGAAGTATATCCCCAGGTGAAAAGTTTTTTAAATCCATGTGCAGCAACCGCGCGATCTATAGCAGCATGATCTTTACAGTATATAACTACTTTGGCTTCATCAAACAGGCGCAGCTTTTCCTGTATTTTTTGTTCGCGATCTGAAAAACCCTCGTCATGGGCAGAACCAATGGTTGAAAATATACCGATGGTTGGTTGAATGACTTGTGCAAGATTCTGCATCTCATCGGGCCTGGATATACCGGCTTCAAAAATTCCCATCTGATGGTGAGGTTGTATCTGCCACACCGACAACGGTACGCCTACCTGCGAATTATAACTCCCGGGATTCTTAACAACTTTTAGCTTTTTAGACAACATCTGGAATAACCATTCTTTAATAATAGTCTTTCCATTACTTCCGGTGATACCTACTACAGGTATACCAAATTGGGATCGATGAAAAGCAACAAGACGTTGCAACGCTTGTATAGATGATGGAACTTGTATGATGTTTGCTTCGGATAGCAGCTCAATTTTATCAACCTTCTGCTCCACCACAAATTGGCGAATCCCTCGCTGGTATAACTCATGTATAAAGCGATGCGCATTGTGGCGTTCACCTGCAATAGCAAAGAAAAGCGTTCCCGGCGTTGCTGTAGCTTTCCGGCTATCTATACTCAAGGTCGTTATCGCTCTGTCTTCAAAGTTGAAAACAGTTTTACCTTTTATTATTCTTTCAAGCTGCGAAAATCGGATCATGGTTTAAAAGAGGCGAGCACCATTCGGCACTTCTTTATCTATCGTGCTCAAAACAACAGCTTTATTTTTATCCGGGAAACCCGTTACCAAAACTTCTGATACAAAATTTGCGATTTGCTTTGGTGGAAAATTAACGACACAGATAACACGTTTGCCCACCAACTGTTCCGGAGTGTAGTGTTCCGTAATCTGAGCACTGGATTTCTTTATGCCCAGCTCGCCTAAATCTATCCATACTTTGATGGCTGGCTTTCTTGCTTCTGCAAACGATTCCGCCTGTATGATAGTCCCAGCTCTTAAATCAACTTTCGAAAATTCATCCCATGTTAGCATTGCGTAAATGTTTAAAAACTATAAAATTTCTTACATCTTTCGGTCAACCGACTGAAGTTATGCTGAAAGAAATGGCATTACGAGTTTAATTTCGTACTTTGTCGAAACAAAAAATAAAATTCTGGCGTTAACAACAAGCACCTGGGGAGCCTATAACCATAATGAAGCTTAAACTTCATCACATATTGGTAACAACTTGCCTGAGTATTCTTGCTCCGGCCGGCATTTCTACGCTTTATGCGCAGGATGCATCTTTTGATGAAACACCGGCAGCTTCGGAAAAAGAGCGTGTAAACTACTATCCGGGTGGTGAAGGTGAACCTTCCGGGGGAGGCACCGGTACTAATTCAACCGCCAGTAAGTCAACCATCGCTGTAAGAGATTCCTCAAGTTTCAAGACTTATACTCCTGCACGTGTCGGCACGGAACCTTCCAAACACAACGCAAAACCTGCACAAGACGAAGACGATGTGTTGTCGTTCAACTTCCTTTACTATATCATCCGGAAGTATAAACTTCAGGATATCGTAGATTAACAATACTTTTTTTGTTTCTATTCATATATTTGCAACGATGTTGCAGATATTGAGAATTACGGTTTTAGCAGTTTGTTCACTTCTGGTGGTTGCGGGAGTTGCTCAGTCACAGCCTTGCAATCTTTCGTTGAAAGGCGCGGTAAAAGATAAAGACGGCACATCGCTGATCGGAGCTGCGATTTGGATTGAATCGCTAAACACCGGAACCAGCGTTACCGCAGATGGAACATTCCTGATTGAAAATCTCTGCGCCGGAAAATATACTATAACTGTAAAATTTGTCGGCTATACTGACAAGACCATCACCGTAAATTTACCTGTAAATGATCCCGTCAAAATTATATTGGATCAGAATATACAACTCCTCCACGAAGTTGTAGTGGAAGGTGCGCATGCAGAACAACACGGTATATCGCAATCCGTAAGTGTACTCTCATCTGAACAGCTCGATGCCAACATCGGTAAATCGTTAGGTGAACTGGTAAGACAACTTCCTGGGGTAAGTTCATTGAATACCGGACCCGCTATATTTAAACCTGTCATACAAGGATTGCATAGTCATCGTATACTTATACTCAACAACGGCATCCGACAAGAAGGACAGCAATGGGGTATTGAACACGCACCTGAAATTGATCCGTTCATTGCGTCAGAGATTGAAGTGGTGAAGGGAGCGGAGACCGTACGTTATGGTGCCGATGCTGTAGGAGGAGTGATTGTTGTAAACGCACCGGAACTTAGCTATACTAATAAACTTAAAGGTGAAGTAAATATAGGTGCCATGTCGAACGGCAGGCTGGGTGTTTTCTCGGGCATGGTGGAAGGAGGATTTAAAGGAACGCAGAACTGGGGATGGCGTCTGCAGGGCACCGCTAAGAAGGGAGGAGACTTTCATGCTCCTGATTATAACCTTTCAAATACCGGAGTGCGAGAGTATGATTTTTCAGGAACCGTTGGGTATAAAAAGAATGATCAACAACTGGAAATATACTTTAGCAGCTTCAACACGCAAATCGGAATTCTGCGCAGTGCGCACACCGGAAATATAGCAGACCTGCAATCATCTATCGAGAATGAACGTCCGTGGTATATAGCAGACTTTACATACGACATCGACAACCCGCGGCAAAAAATCAACCATCAGTTACTAAAGATTAAGGCTTCCAAAAATCTGAAAGGTCTTGGCAAGCTGAATATACTTTATGGAGGCCAGTATAATAAGCGCAAGGAATTTGATATACGCAGGGGTGGCCGCAGTGATATACCGGCATTGTCGCTTGACCTGTTAAGCAATGTTATTGATGCATCGCTGGAGCATAGCATTGGCAGTAACTGGTCGGGCAGTGCTGGTGTAAACGGCACATTCCGGAATAATAACAACGAAGCGGGCACTGGTATAGTACCGCTTATACCCGACTATGATCTGTATGCCGGGGGGATTTTTATCATTGAAAAATTACGGAAGGAAGATTGGGTGCTCGAGCTTGGCGGACGCTTCGATCATCAGTACTTGCAGGTACTTACTTTCAACAAGCAGAACGAACTTATTAAGCCAACATTCAATTTCAACTACTTTTCCGGATCAGCAGGCGCTTCGTATTTCTTTTCTGATAAATCGAGATTCATTTCTA
>CAMLLI010000087.1 GCA_946480685.1 uncultured Flammeovirgaceae bacterium
GATGCACCTATACTCACGCGCAGGTAACTTATGCCTATATTATTACCATTGGTAAGAAAAAGTTCTTTGAGTAGTGCTTCGCGTTGGGGAGCAGTCAGCTTCTGGTTAATATGATAGGCGCTGCCACCCGTTAACGAATAGCCAAAGCCATCCATAGTTTGAAACTGCTGCGTGGTGTCCACTTCAATAACGGGGAGGCTATCCGCCACAGCGGCAAACGCCACGCCTGCTGTCTTTTTCAATAAGGCCGATTTATCACCGGTTGTAATCCACGACTCTACATCGGGTTTACCTGATGCTTTTGGTTCTGTTTTCCTGTCGCAGGCAAAAAACGTAACTGCCAGCAGCAGCATACACATCTTGGGACCGTAATTTTTCACATGTATTGGGATTAAAAAGGTTGTAGTTATAACACAAAATATAAACCGCGGAATATATCTGACGCCATTTAAATATACCGGAGGTAAATATTCGTTATAGCTTGTAAGATTACAGGGTTCATCAACTGACGGTGATGCACTCCGCTGCCGTGCATGGAGGCGGAGTACTTTACCTGACGGTGTTCTGGCCTCAACAATTTTAATCTTCACCCACAGCCTAACGACCGCTTTATGAGACAATATTGCTATACTTGTAATATCGATTATTCTATATGGAAAGCTTATCTCCTGTAATTACCACTGCTAATCTTTCTAAGACCTACGAGGTTCCGGTTTTGAAAAATATTAACCTGACTGTGAATGCCGGTGAGATCATCGGGTATATAGGTCCGAATGGAGCAGGCAAAAGTACAACGATCAAAATCCTGACCGGTATTATTCCGGATTATGATGGGGATGCGTTTGTATTGGGAATGGATATTCGCAAGGATGCGCTGGAGGTAAAAAGAAGAATCGGGTATATACCGGAAAACGCTGCGCTATACGATACACTTACACCGATCGAGTACCTTCACTTTGTAGGACAGCTCTACAAAATGGAACGCGCAGTTGTTGATAAAAAAGCAAAAGAGCTGCTGCATGTGTTTGATCTTGGTAATTATGTTGACTCGCGCATGACTACCTTTTCAAAAGGTATGCGGCAGAAGGTATTGCTGATCGCGGGGATGATTCACAATCCATCTATACTCTTCCTGGACGAACCGCTTTCCGGACTTGATGCCAATGCTGTGATCCTGGTAAAAGAAATTCTGACGCAACTGAAACGGAGCGGCAAGACTATATTTTACAGCTCGCACCTGATGGACGTTGTCGAAAAAATATCAGACCGCATCATGATCATCAACAAAGGTGAAATGATAGCCAACGGTACGTTTGAAGAACTGAACACGCAGGCCAAAGGATCGCTCGAAACTATATTTACCGAGTTAACCGGGAACAAGGAGCACAGCAGCGCTGCAGGACAGTTCATTAACATCCTTGAAAATTAGTTCGGTATATATATCGCATCACGTTCAGCCTAAACGACTATGAACACTACCCTTCTCAGGTTTCTGGATTTGTTTCGCTGGTTGTATCAGCGATTTGGTGTGGATTATGAACAACTGCGATCAATCGTTGATATAAAGCTGACAATGGACAGCAGGCGCCAGATCGTTTCCTACAACCGGAAAGCCAGTAAAGAACCGCGCAATGCTTTTGTAACAACGCTTATTGTGTATTGCCTCTTCGGGATCTTTGTAGCCCTGGCGCTATACTTTATTCCGTCCTTTATACTTTCGTTGATTGTCTTCTTCAGCTATATCATCGTGATGATTTCCATGACGCTGATTACAGATTTTTCATCGATCCTGCTGGACACCAGTGATAACACGATTATTCTTCCACGCCCGGTAAACGGACAGACATTATTTGCTGCACGACTCACACATATACTGCTATACCTGGGCCAGCTCGCCATCGGGTTATCCATCTTGCCTGCTATTGTTATCGTCATCAAATATGGTCTTGTTTTATTTCTGTGCTTCCTGGTAGCCACTACGTTGTCGGTTCTTACTGCAGTGTTTCTTACCAACACGCTATACCTGGTTATTATGCAGTTTGCCAGCGAAGAGAAGCTGAAAAATATCATTAACTATTTCCAGATCGTCATGGCGGTGCTCATTATGGGAGGCTATCAAATTTTGCCACGCATGATGGAGCGCATGGATATAGAGAGTTATGTTTTCGAAATACAGTGGTGGCATTTTCTTCTACCACCGATATGGATGGCCGGCTCGCTGGAGTCAATTCACTTTCATTTCTACGATGGTGCACACCTCGCGTTGTTATTCTGTGCCGTTGTGCTTCCTATAGCCGGTGCTTACCTGGTGAATAAATACCTTTCGCCAGCCTTCAGCAAGAAGCTCGGTTCGATGGGAGCCAGTACAGAACAGACTGAAAAGGACAAAAAAGAAAAAGAGAGTTTCATCGAACGGTTGTCATCACGCATTACCGGCAGTCCGTTTGAGCAGGGAGCATTTGATGTGATCTATAAAATTCTCGGTCGCGACCGCAAGATCAAACTGAAGATATACCCTTCCTTCGGATATGTACTCATCTTTGGTTTGATCTTTATGATGCAGGGTAAAAAAGATATTGTTGAGACCTGGCACAACTTGCCCAACACCGAGTATCACATCATGCTGATATACCTTACGTTTATGGTGCTGCAGGTGGCGTTGCATGAGATACCGTACTCGGATGACTTTAAAGCAAGCTGGGTTTACTTCTCCACACCGATCGATAAGCCGGGGGAGGTTCTTTCAGGAACACTGAAAGCTATATTTGTGCGTCTGTTTATACCGGGCTATGTGGCTATAAGTATTCTGATACTTGCCATCTGGGGCTTGCGGGCAGCGGATGATATCCTCTTTGGATTCTTCAACAACGGAATCATGCTGCTTATTCTTGCGCTAATCAATAAACGCTATCTGCCTTTCTCGATAGCACCAAACGTACGCAGCCAATCGGGTAACATTGCACGCGCCATTATAGCCTTCCTTATAATAGGAATACTCGGCTTCGGGCATTATTTGTTGTCCCGAAATCCGAGTATTCAATTGGGGATGATCCCCGTGCAAATAGGTTTGATATTTCTGTTGCTTCGTTCCTATAAAAGAACGGGCTGGAGTGCTATTACTCTTTAAAGCGGAGTTTGAAATATAGCAGTGTAGAAGCAAGCATCAATGTGAGCATATTGGCAGCAATAACAGGGATGTCCTGCACCATGATGCCGTAGATAAGCCACAACGTTACGCCTAGACAAAAGATGGAGAACATACTCAGCGAAAGGTCTTTTGCCGAACGTGATTTCCACGTTTTAATAACCTGTGGCAAAAAAGCGATCGTTGTACAACCTCCCGCGAACAATCCTAAAAGTTGAATCATATTCATAATTCTGTAAGAGTCTTAATTCTTGTTTTATATACACGACAAAATTAATGAAACGTTGCGGTGATGAACCGTTCATGTAATTTTATTCCTATACTTTCAACTTAAAACGATTGCAGAAATTCGTGTCTCAAAAGCGATTGCATTTTTAAGCGTCAACACTGCTCTAGATTTTAACCTTTCCTCCGGTTTGGATGGCGCGGTAAATTGCTTCAATCACTTTCAGATCTTTCAGCCCCTCCTCTCCGCTTACACTGGACTCTTTATTCTCGAATATACATTTGGCAAAGTCATCCATTTGTGCAGCCTGGTGATTAACGATGGGCAGGTTGAGCGGGCCCTGATGTGTTTTACCTGCCAGCGGACCGTAGCCGTAAGCCGGGTTCAATTCAAGCCAGCCGTTTTCAGCAGATATATACAAGCGCTCGATGTATGAAGCATAGCTCGTCATGGACGATGCAACGGCACCACTCGGGAACTCCAGTTGCCAGAATATAGTCTCATCTACATCTTTAAATTTAACCGGATCGGTTTTGAACTCCTGCGCAGTAACTGCAATCGGTTCCTCACCTGTAGAGTAACGGGATGCCTGTATGGCGTAAATGCCGACATCCATCATGGCACCGCCCCCGGCAAGTGCTTTCTTGAGGCGCCATTGGGTTGGGTCGCCGATCTTGAAACCAAACGATGACTCTACCAACTTTACTTTTCCGAAATCATTTTTGTCGAAGCGAGCAGCCTCCTGGTTGAACGGTTCAAAATGTAAACGATATCCTACGGAAAGTTTTACTCCGGCTTTCTTGCAGGCAGCAATCATCTCTTCTGCTTCCTTCACCGATACAGCCATGGGCTTTTCGCAGATAACATGTTTACCGGCTTTGGCAGCACGGATCACAAACTCACGATGCATGGAGTTGGGCAACACCACATATACTACATCTATATCTTTATTGTTGGCGATGCGATCAAACGTTTCATAGCTATATATATTCTTGTCGGAGAGGTTGTACTGTTTCTTCCACTTCTCTGCTTTGGCAGGTGTACCGGTAACTATACCACCCAGCCGGCAGTATTGCGATTTCAATATAGCAGGTGCCAGTTGAAATTCGCTGTAGTAGCCAAGTCCCACCAGGGCAATGGAAATTTTCTTGTCTTGAGGTATAGCCCTTGCATTTGAAACAATGGAGGGCGCTGTTAACAACGCAGTAGCACCGAGACCTAGTCGTGCTATAAAATCTCTTCGTGAATAATGTTACATATAGTTGGGTTTGAGAATTTAAATTAGTGATTTCTCAAACCAAATCTATCCTGTCTTCGATCAGATGTCTGCGCGTTTTAGTTTCAGGTAGCTCACGTAGTTGAAGATTACCGTCCATGCTACTACAATCGCCACTGATCCCCACTTTATATAGTCTTGTATCTCCTGGAAAGCGTAGCGCGGGAAAGGCCACGGTATCAGGTACCAGAGGGAGCGCATCGGGAAGTACGGTATCAGGTCAGGCAAATAGTTATCAACCTTGGCGGTGATGATTGATTCGATTGCCGGAAAGAGTAACAGTATAATAATGGTAAGTCCGGCACGCTGAATCAATATACCCAACATCAATGCAAAGGATAAGAAACAGAATAACTCCAGGAAGTAAGCAGGAAAGAATTCGGTGTCGGTAATCATCTTGTCCCATTCCAGTGAAGGACTATAGATCATACCGGTTACAAGGCCGATCACAAATATCATAACCACGCTGATAGCGCTGAGCATAACATTAGTGAGGATCTTGGAGAACAGGAACTCCGCACGACTCAATCCGTCAATTACATTCTGGCGCAGTGTCCTATAGGTATATTCGTTGGTGACGGATATAACAATCAATACCGCCAATACAATTTTTAAAAGCCCGGCACACCAGATCAGGTTCATCCACACATCCGGAAAATGATAAAGCGGAATTCGATTGATGTTCAGGTTTGTTCCGAAGTCTTCGAAGGTGCGTGCAAGCCATTTCAAAAACTCCATGCCGCTGGCTGCGCCTAGCCCAAGCGTTAAAAAGTATAATCCGCCAATTACCCAGAAGGTGCGGTAACTGGTCATTTTCTTAAGATCTATTCTGAGGAGATGCAACATGTTCATACGGGTATGCCGGGATGCGTGATGAAATAAAGTTTAATCGCTGTGTAAGCTGTATGATTACGAGCTTGCCAATATCTCGATGAATTGTTTCTCGAGCGTTTTCTTTTTCGTAAAGAGATGTGAAGCCACAACGCCTTTTTCGAATAGAAACCTGTTCAGATCTTTACTATGAAAACCTTCGCGCATCACAACCTGGTAACTTCCGTTTTCGCGGTCGATGGAAGATGTTCCGGCAAAGGCCAGCAACAATTCGTTCAGGTTTTCAACATCCGCTGATACTTCAACAGTCTCTTCACCTTTACCAACATCGTCTACCGGCCCTATATGTACCAGCGTGCCGCGCTTGAGCACTGCGAAATGTGTACATACTTTTTGAACTTCATCCAGTAAGTGACTTGCTAAAATTATAGTCTTGCCGTTAGCTGCTATTTTTTTGATGAGCTCACGAATCTCCGCTATACCCATCGGATCAAGACCGTTGGTAGGCTCATCCAGTATCAGTACCGTAGGGTCGTTCAACAACGCAGACGCTATTGCGAGGCGTTGCTTCATACCAAGTGAATACGTTTTATACTTATCGTCTTTACGCTCGCTCAGTTCTACGAGCTCAAGCACTTTCGGAATATTTTCTACCGGACATTGCTTGATCATCGCGTTAAGCTCCAGATTTTTTTGTCCGCTGAGATACGGATAAAATATAGGATGCTCCAGCACGGCTCCGATCTTCTTCCTGATTTCATGCGTAGGTTGTTCACCAAACCATGAGAACTCGCCTGCTGTTGGATTTACCACACCCATCAACATACCCAGCGTAGTAGTCTTGCCACTACCGTTGGGGCCCAGCATACCAAAAACCTGCCCGGCTTTAACTTCCAGCGACAGATTGTTCACAGCTTTGATCCGACCAAAGTGCTTTGTGAGATTTTTAATCGAGAGAACTGCTTCCAAGCTAAATATAGTTTTACGAATGAGTAGTAAATTTTACGGGAGAATTACACTACTTGTTCTCGCTATTCGTAAATCTTTTTATTCTTTCTCCAAGATCACTGCTTTCGTTCATCGTGGAGTAAAGCTTGGTAATTTTATCCAAAGCAATTTTGCCAACAATATCCAGTACAAACAGGTTTGTAGAATCGTTGATGAGCACCAGCATTCCTTTGGTGTCACCATTTTTTTCTTTAATAAAAACATCAAAGTTCTTACCCTGGTAGCGACTGCTCATGGCTTCTTCGAACGACTCACCTTTGTAGTCTTTTACAATTGTTTTATAGTCACCGTCAGCAAATTTTGAGCGCTTGTCGATCATGAGAAATTTAAGTTTCTCAATGTCTTTGATTAATGCGTCCAGCTCTTTGTCTTCGCTCTGGTTGAGCATGCGAAGAGTATTGTTATAGAAGAAGAATGCGCGTGAGTTGTCGCTATATTTCTTTTGTAAGGCTTCAGTGGTAGCACTTTGTGCATGAGCCATTGTTACTGCTGCCACCAGCAGAAGGGTAAGTATAAATCGCATGGGGTTATAGACTGGTTAGTTTTTCTTTGGAGTTTGAGTGCAGCAACTTCTTAGGATCAAGATAACCTTTTATTTCAATTGCAGCTACTTCGTCTTCACCTTCAATCAAAACAAAATACAGATTCTTGTTCTTGCCACGTTCCTGCATATATACTGTAATGTGATCGCCATCTTCGCTGGCCGAAACCATTTCTTCAAAATGATCATTGCGTAACACTTTTTTAAAGCCGCTCACTTTGAGTTTTCGTTTCTCAAGTTCTTCCATGGGGGCAACGATAAAGCGAACACTGTGTACTTCACCAAATTCTTCTTTGACATCTGAATCACCGGAGAGCCACAGGGCCGTTCTCAAAACGAATCCGCCAACTTTAAAGGATACTACATCTTCAGCATCATTAAGGCTTTCTCTGAAAGTGAGGAAGCTTTCGCTTTGTGCGAAGGTTGTAAGCGAAGCGAGTGTACATACGAGAGCAAATATACTTTTCATAGTTGTGGGGTTTACTTTGCTCATAAGATGCAACCAGCGGAACAAGCGTTGCATCGGAATTTAAAAGTCAGGCGATATATTTTTGATGTTATACCACCTGACCTGATTAAATTATATCCTAATTCTTTTTGCCGCCTTCGTTCATTTTCTCAAGCTTCTGCAAACCGTCAACATTCATCTTCTTGCCGATCTTTGAAACCTGCTTCAGGTCTATCTCACCGAAGAGACTCATTACCATAAAATCATTGGCACCGCCCATGATCATCACCAGTTCAGAGATCTTTCCACCGCTCTCCTTGATATAGAACTTCATATCTTTATCCTTATCGCGCACCGACATCAGTTCTTCAAACTCTTTGGTAGGAATAAGTGCAAAGGCTTCTTTATACAATGCCCGTGCATCGGATGTATTTTCTTTGGCCAGTATACGCAAGCCTTTCAGCTTGCTGATCGCGTTCAACACTTCCTGGTCTTCTTTACTTTCCACTTCCATGTTTGTAAACAGGTTGAACATTTTGCTGCTTACCGTTACTTGTGAAAATGATTCGTCACTCTGGTATTTGGTGAAGAATTTAGAGATAGCATCCTGTGCAAATACTGCGTTTACAGCTACCATCATCAGCGCGATCATCAATATCTTTTTCATATATAGTATATTTTCTTTTGTTAGATTTTAACGTGTGCCTGCGTGGGTGTGTGATCTTGATTCTTACAGCTTTGAATTTTTTCCTTTGTCTTTCTTTTGAATTTCTTCCTGTGCTTCGTTGAACATGTTCAGTTTCTTTGCCTGACTTTCTGCCGTACCGAAACTTTTGGAGATCATCAGCAATGCTTTTTTAGTTTCTTCGAATGCGAGCTGCGGGTCGTCATACGTGTCCACTACTTCCTGCGGTGTTGTGTCGCGTACTTCTTTGCGTACAAACCATACAGCCATTACCAGCACAGCTATACCGGCCGCTATACGCATGGAGTTGTAAAAGAGCTTTACGAGTTTACCTTTCTTTTGCGGCTGTACATTTTGCATGACGGCAGCATCAAACGCAACATCGTTCAGTGTCTTTTTTTTGTTTTCTTCAAAGTAGCGGAACAAGGCAGCAGTTTCTTTCCACTGCTCAGGTATGTCTCCACCTTTAAAGTACTCGCGTAGCTGTTGCTCTTCTTCGAGAGAAGTCTCGCAGTTCCAGTACTTACTTAGTAATTCTTCAATCCGGTTAGAGTCCATAAGCATTGATCTTCATCAGTTTTTCGCGCACTGCATTTCTGGCTCTGAACAGGTTAACCTTTACCTGGTTCATGTCCAGTTCGAGTATCTCGCAGATCTCGTTGTAACTATACCCTTCCACATCCCGAAGGTGTATTACCTGGCGTTGCTTTTCGGGCAACGATGCTATCAATTGGTTGATTCGCTGCATACTCTCATGTATTTCAGTTGATTCATGAGGCGTTAACGCTTCGTGTTGAACATTAAAACTTTCTTCAATCGGATGGGTTTGTTTCCGGTTTATCGAGCGGATGCGATCCAGCGAGAGGTTACGGGTGATGCGCATACACCAGGCCTCCCAGTTCTGTACTTCATTCATCTGCTCGCGACCATTCCACACGCGGATAAATACTTCCTGCACTACATCTTTTGCTTCTTCTTCACTTCCCACAAATTTTAGTGCGAAGCGGAAGAGCTTGTTCTTGACTGGCAGTACCCGGGTTTGAAATGATTCGAGGTTCATCCGTTGAAATTCAAAGGCAAGACGGCAGGGAAATGGGGATGTTACAAGTGGAATTTATTTTTTTCTAAAATTTTCTTCCTGCCCTCAAAATACGAAGAAACAGCCATACAGAGGCCGTTTATTTTTTTGAGCGTTGAGGACTTTACAACCTCCAGGCTACGCCAAATCCGGCCAGTAACGATTTTCTGCGAAAGCGGTCGTTGGGCTCGGGCGAGGTTTGAATATCGCTTTGTGTTGTATACTCTGTGAAAAGAAACTGGACACCGGCTTTGAGGCGAATGCGATCGTTTAAACTATAGCGGGCATATAACTCAGAGTTGAGACTTCCCTTATCATTGTCGCTAATAAGTAAAGCATTGAACGATGTTACGTCAGCTTTTTCCGGTACATGTGATTGGCCGTTGATATAGGTGCCATTTACCCCGCTTCCAAATGAATAACCAATGGCATCAATGCTAAAGCCTATAAATACCTTATCGGAGAAATGGTAGCCGAGGTTGATCAGCAGGTTTACGGTATTTACCTGTGGTGATT
>CAMLLI010000088.1 GCA_946480685.1 uncultured Flammeovirgaceae bacterium
TGTCACGACCGAAATATCCCGATAGGTATACACGGTTCTTGTCGTTGATTGAGTAATTCGCCTTGGCGGTAAGATCATAGAAGTTAAGCGCACCACCATCTTTCAGTATATCTACAAACGGGCGCGCCAGTATATCAATATAGGATCTACGCCCCGAGACAATGAACGAACCTTTATCTTTCACGATAGGACCTTCAAAGGAAAGTCTGCTGAAGATCGTACCAATGCCGCCGGTAGTTTCATAATCTTTGCTGTTACCATCTTTCATGCGTATATCGAGTATAGATGAAAGTCTTCCGCCATATCGTGAGGGTACCGCTCCTTTATATAGTTTGGTATCTTTAACGGCATCCGGGTTGAAGGCCGAGAAAAACCCAAGCATGTGCGATGAGTTATATACCGGGGCTTCGTCTTGCAACACCAGGTTCTGCCCTACGCTACCACCGCGCACGTTAAAGCCCGATGCACCTTCACCCACGGTGCTTACACCTGGCAGCAGTTGCAAACTTTTGATCACATCTACTTCTCCTAAAAATGCCGGTATCTTTTGAATGGTCTTGATATCGAGCTTGGCAGTGCTCATCTCCACAGTTTGTACTTTGGAGGTTTGCTCATCTTCAGCAATCACCACTACTTCCTGCAGTTGCTCGCTGTCGGAAGGCAGCTCTATATTTTCACGTACATCTTTATCCAGTGCGATCTGCTTCTCGATCTTCTGATATCCTACAAAAGTATATTCAACGGTATAGCTGGCGGCCGGCACAGTAATGGAGTAGAATCCGTATACATTGCTGGTGGCACCTTTGCCGATTTCCTTGATATAGACCGTTGCACCTACCAGTACTTCCCCGTTGGATGCGTCCTTAATATACCCACTCAGGGTGTATCGCGACTGGCTCCAGGCTTGATGCGACAGGAGCATCCCTAAAACAATAATTAACGTTGGTAATCGTAAGATCATTCTTTGCAGATGGTTAGATTTAGTTTGTTGTTCATCAATGACAGTTAATATCCTATAAACCCCCAGTCGGTTGCGAGGTTTATTTTATTTTAAAATTCTTCTGCTTTCAATTCACTATGCATACGTTTGAGGAAAGACAGAACCGTTAGCTCGCTTGCATAAGTATAGTCCTGGCGCGTTTCATTACACATCGCCGGCAAATATTCCATCATCTTTTACACGATTCACGTACGCTGTATTTACTTTTGCCTGATGACGAATGTGTTCGCTCTGCCTGAAGACTTACTGAATGATAAGGCTACGGTTCGCCCGGACCTGATCGTTTATAATTACCATACTACTGACAAGAGTTCCATAAAAGCTAAAGTGGTTGCCAACCGGCATGTGTTCAGCTTTTTGCAAGAGGGCGAGAAGGAAGTACATTTCTATGATCAGTCTGTGAAATTTACTCCGGCACAAGCACTGCTTATACCAGCCAGTAACTGTTTAATGAGCGAACGTCCTTCGCATACCCGGCACTACCGGGCGTTCCTGTTTCTCTTCTCCGACAAAAATCTTACGACCTTTCGAAGTAAATATCCGTTCCTGTTTACTGCTGACTATAAAAATCCGCGTGACCAGTCTTCATTTTTTCTGTTCAGTCAGGATGAGTTTGTGAAGGGCTTCATTCAATCGCTGCAGCTTCTTCCCAATCATACTTCTCCTTCTGCCGTGTCGGAACATTTACTTCAAATCAAGTTTGAAGAGATCATGCTGTATTTGTGCGATCGGTATCCGCAGGAATTTTTACCGTTGCTTGCTTCATTGACAGCAACCTCTTTTGATCTTCCGTTGCGTAAGGTGGTAGAGAATAATGTGTATACGAATCTTTCCATGGAAGAGCTCGCGTTCCTTTGCAACATGAGTCTCTCTACGTTTAAACGAAAGTTTGAAGAAGTATATGGCACACCACCGGCCCGCTGGTTTCATTTGAAAAAAATGCAGCAGGCAGCTTTCCTGTTAAAGCATAGAAATGTAAAGGCGAGTGAAATACATCATGAGCTGGGATATGAAAACCTGTCGAGCTTTGTGCAGGCTTTCAAAAAAGAGTTTGGCAAAACACCGAAGGTCTATCAACAAAGTGTTTGAACTGTTTAAAACAGTTTTTGGTCTTTCTGCTATAGTTGTTGTTTCGCGCCTGCGTGTAATTTTGTTATCAATAACAAACCAAACAACAATACGCATTATGAAAAGAATATGTATTTCGATGATGGCGATGTGCTGCATCACATTTGCTTATGCGCAGACCTTTACATTAAAGAGCAAAGACATTGGCGGACAAGCTACCAACAAAGAATTCTTTAACGGCTTTGGCTGCACAGGAGAAAATGTTTCCCCACAACTGTCATGGGAAAATGTACCCGCAGGCACACAAAGTTTTGCTGTAACCATTTACGATAAAGATGCTCCAACCGGAAGCGGCTTCTGGCACTGGGTTATCTTTAATATACCGGCTAATGTTACTGAACTGAAAACAAATGCAGGCGATGTTACCAAGAGTATAGCACCTGCCGGAGTGGTTCAAAGCATTACTGACTTTGGTAAATTCGGTTATGGTGGTCCTTGCCCTCCTCCCGGTCGCATCCATGAATACCTGATCACGGTATATGCACTGAAATCAAAACTGGAGCTTGATAAAAATACAACACCTGCTGTAGTAGGATTCAACCTGAACCAACTGGTTCTCGGCAAAGCCTCTATCGTTATGTACGGCAAGCGATAATATATATACCAGTATATATCTGCAGAGATATAGTCTGCGAAACCCTGTGATGAAGGATTTAGTCACGGGGTTTTCTTTTTTTATCGATTTCCTGAACTCACGGACTTTAGGGCTCTGCACATTTCCGACTAAAACCGGAAATCCTGCTCAAAAACAGCGATAGGAATAATTTTTTAATTTCGACTTTGCAGATTACAACCTTTATAGGTTACTTTGCGTTAACAAAATTGTTAAACATTATAGATAAATGGCAGTAAAGACCCAACAAACTGAAGATTTGATCAAAGAAACAGCGATGCGTCTTTTCTTTCAGAAGGGTCATATTCACGCCACCACGCAGGAAATTGCGGATGAAGCCGGTGTTAACAGGGCTTTAATTCACTATTATTTCAGAAGTCGCGACCTTCTTTTTGAGAAAGTGCTTCACGAGACACTTGGCGCGATGCGTCAGAAAATCGATGATATTTTCTCTTCGGACGAGACATTGTTTAACAAGATCAGCCGCTTCATTGATATTTTCATTGATCAGAATATTGACTATCCGTACCTGGAAACTTTCCTCGTAACGGAGATGGCAAAAAACAACGAAACCATTAAGCAGATGCGTCCGAGTGATAACAGACGAGATGCGCTGAAAGAGAAAATTGAACAACAACTTCGGGAGGAAATCGCTGCCGGCACAATGGCTCCCATCTCTATTGAACATTTCATGATTAACCTGATGTCGCTATGCAACTATCCGTTGATTGCCAAGCCGATGGTTCAGGATTTCTTTCATTTCGATGAGGCCGCTTACAAGAAATTTCTGCTTGAGCGCAGAAACGTTGTGCTGCAGACTTTATTCAAGCAAAAAAATTTATCAGAAGATCCAAAATAAAAAATTTTTTGCCCCGTCTTTAACTAAAATGTTAAACAATATAATTAAACTATAATGATAAACCGAATTTCTCTATTCCTAGCACCTATCCTACTGGCCGTCAGCACCGTAAGTTTCGGTCAGCAGCTCTCCCTGGAGGAGTGCATTCGAATCTCACTGGAGAATAACCTCACGGTAAAAAACAGCAAACTCGACATCGAATCGACTGAATACAAAGTGAGCGAAGCGAAAAGTGGATTGCTACCAACAGTGGACCTGAACGGACAGTACCAGTATTACCTGGAAGTACCTGCACAGCTTATACCCGCGTCAACCTTTGGTGGTGCAGCCGGTGAATATAGCTCGGTAAAATTAGGTGTACCGCAGAACACTTCAGCGAACGTGCAGGTGAGCCAGACACTCTTCAATCAAAAAGTAATGATCGGATTGAAAGCGGCAAGAGCCGGACGCTCCTACTCCAACGTACAACTTACACTTACCAAAGAGGATATAGTATATAATATAACCTCTACCTACTATAACATCCAGGTGTTATCAGACAATCTGAATTTATTGCAGAGCAACATCACGAACCTGGACAAGACTGTAAAGACCAATGAGACATTGCGCAAAAACGAAATCGTGTCGAACAGCACCTATAAACGCTTGCTCATTAACCTGGAGAACCTGCACAACGAATACGAAAATCAGAAGATCAACCAGACGAAATACTATAACCTGTTAAAGTACCTGATGAATGTGCCGTTAACGGATTCGGTTGAAGTATTGCCTTTCGATTTCAACGCAGCACTTGAAGAAGTTCAACCCGGAGATATAGGTCACCGCCCTGATATACGCCTGCAACAGGAACAGATCAAGTTATACGAGCTTGATAAAAAGAGTACAATCTCCGGATACTACCCTACACTTTCAGCCAACTTCTTTTACGGATATACCGGCTATAACAATGAGTTCGCACCTTTTGAGAATATAAATAACCAATGGTTTAACAGCAGCTACTTTACACTGTCGCTGAAGATACCGGTGTTTGATGGCTTCACTAAAAAATACCAGGTAAAACAAAAATCAGTAACTGTACAGAAGAGCATCAACTCGCTGGCCGATATGAAACTGAAAGCGGAACGCGAAATACTGGATGCCATGAACAACTATACCACCAACAAAAATCTGCTCGCAAACAGCAAACGAAGTCTCGACCTGGCCGAACAACTTTTCAAAGACGCCAACATTGAATATAACAACGGTATCATCAACATCACCGATTTGCTTGACGTGCAGGATGATTTATCAGACGCGCGCAATAATTACAGCACAGCGCTTGTCAACCTGAAGATCGCCGAACTCGATGTTAAAAAAGCAAACGGACAACTTGTCCAGTAAAAACAAACCACATACTAACCATACTCGCATTTATAGTATATATGAAAAAGAACATCATCATTATCGTCCTTGCTTTGCTCGCTGTTGTATTTACAGGTGTAAAGCTGTTCAGCAATCAGAAAACTGTGCAGGAGAAAGTATATCGTCCTGATCCCGACAAGAAAGCTTTGGTGAAAGCGCAGACGGTTGAGCCAAAAGATCTTGACAAGACTTTTACCTATACGGGTACATTTAAACCTTTCCGTGAGATCATGCTCATCCCGCAATCAGAAGGCGAAGTAACCGGAGTATATTTTGAAGAAGGTTCTGCCGTGCAGCAAGGCAAATTGCTGTTGCAGATCGATGACGAAATGCTGCGTGCTAAATATATAGCAGCACAAGCCACCTACGAAACTGCGAAAAGAAATTTTGAACGTTATGAAAAAGCATCTGAAAGCGAAGGCGTAAGCAAAATGCAATACGACAGCTACTGGCAGCAGTATAAAGATGCGGAGTCGCAATTAAAGCAATTGGACAAGAACATTCGCCTTAGCAGACTGTCGGCTCCGTTCAGCGGCACCATCACTTTAAAAGATGTAGAAATCGGTACGGTTGTAGACAAGAAAAGCAACATTGGAAGACTTACTGATCTCTCCCAAATGAAACTCGAGATCGCAGTGCCTGAAAATGAAATCACATTATTCCACGAAGGCGATCAGATCACAATTCAAACGGATATATACCCTACCCAACCTTTAACGGGTAAGATCGATTATGTAGCAGACCGCGCTGATGATTCCCACAACTATACCGTAAAGGTGTTGCTGAAGAATAACAAAAATACTGAACTGAAAGCCGGCATGTACGGAAGAGCAGTTGTAAGCAAAGATCTGCATGCCGCTACACTCGTTATACCACGCAGTGCATTACTGGGTTCTGCTAAAAATCCACAGGTATATGTAATTGAAAATGGTATCGCTACGCTGCGCGACATCCACACCGGTGGCAGCAACGGAATGGAAGTAGAAGTTATTGATGGATTGAAGCAGGGAGAGCAGGTTGTTACCAACGGCCAGATCAATCTCTCCAACGGCTCCAAAGTAGAAATCGCTAAATAATAACCAACGCATTTATGTCACTAACAGAAATTGCCGTTAAACGACCCTCGCTCATCATCGTTATCTTTTCGGTGCTGATGCTCGGTGGACTGTTTACCTATACCAAGCTCAACTATGAGCTCATGCCCGACTTCGATATACCTACGCTGGTTGTAACAACAGCATATCCCGGTGCTTCGCCAACCGATGTGGAGCAATCCGTTACCAAGAAGATTGAAGATGTAGTAGCCGGAATTGACCGTGTTAAAAGTATACTGTCTCAATCATACGAAGGCGCTTCGGTGATCTCGGTAGAGTTCTCGGTAGGTACCGACATTGATGACAAGCAACAGGAAGTTCAGCGCAAGCTCAATAATATACTCTCCGATCTTCCGGATGATGCAGAGTCTCCGTCTATATCCAAGGTATCGCCAAGCGATCGTCCGATCATGCAGCTTACGGCTGTGTCCAAAATGGGCACCAAAGAATTTTACGACCTCGTAGACGATGAAGTATTGCCGCTGTTCCAGCAGATAGAAGGTATTGGTGAAACACGTTTGCTCGGTGGACAGGAACGCGAGATCAAAGTAAATGTTGATAAAGATAAACTGGTATACTACGGTATATCCTTGTCTCAGGTTACACAAGCCATCAATAATGCAAACCTTGACTTCCCTACCGGGAAAGTAAAGAATACAAATGAACAGATGACGGTGCGCCTGGCGGGTAAATTTACCGATCTTCAACAGATCCGTCTGTTAGGCATTACTACAGCTGCTAACGGAAGTACCGTACGCGTGCAGGATGTAGCTGATGTAGAAGATGGCGTAAAAGAACAAACTGTATTGAACCGCTATAACGGGCAGGATGGTATAGGTATAACGATCAAGAAACAGAGTGATGCCAATGCAGTAGAAATCAGCAAGCGCGTGCGCGATCAGATTGTGACGCTGGAGAAAAAGCATGCTGACCAGGGATTGAAAATTATTGTAGCAGACGATACATCTGAATTTACGCTTGAATCAGCTGACGCGGTAACACACGATCTTATCATCGCAGTTGTACTGGTTGCTGCCGTAATGTTATTGTTCCTGCACAGCTTGCGCGACTCGCTCATTGTGTTGGTTGCTATACCAGCTTCGCTGCTCTCTACTTTTATAGCCATGTATCTCTTCGGCTATTCACTGAACCTGATGACGCTGCTCGCGATGTCGCTGGTGATCGGTATTCTTGTTGACGACTCCATTGTGGTGCTCGAAAATATACACCGCCACCTGCACATGGGTAAAAATAAAATACAGGCTACGCTGGAAGGTCGTGCTGAAATTGGTTTCTCCGCCATTGCCATTACCATGGTAGACGTTGTGGTGTTTGCTCCTATCGCGATGATCAACACAACGATTGGTGATTTGCTCCGTCAGTATTCGGTTACCATTGTAGTGTCTACGCTGATGAGTTTGTTTGTTTGCTTTACCCTTACACCATGGCTTGCATCGCGCTTCGGCAGAGTAACGCATCTTAATGCCGCCAACTGGTTTCACAAGCCGCTTATCTGGTTTGAGTCATTTATCACATCGCTTACCAATGCATATACACGTCAATTACAGTGGACATTGCGCCATAAAGTTATCACGAGTCTTGCTGTGATCGCTGCGTTCGTGGCAACCGGCTATGTAATGTCACTGGGTATACTTGGACAGGAAATGGTGGCGGCCGGTGACCGCGGTAAATTTACCGTGAAGCTTGAGTATGACAAGAGTACACCTATAGCTGAAAACAATTTGAAGACACGTGAGATTGAAAATTATCTTCTTTCACAACCGGAAGTACTCAGCGTATTCTCGAATATAGGTGGCGCCAGTTCAGCAGGCTTTGCATCGGTAGCAAACGTAGGCAGCGAAAACAAGACCGAGCTAACGATAGGGCTGGTGGATAACGAACACCGCGATCTTACTACCGAGAAATATATGTTGAAAATCCGCGGTGTGATTGAAGCAAAGTATCCCGGTATAGAAGTAAATACTGCCGTAGTGGGTATAACAAGTTCAGATGAACCGATCCAGATCGTATTGAATAGTGAAGATCGCACAGCCCTTATGGACGCTGCCCATAAACTGGAAAAGATGATCAAACAGATGGCAGGTGCCAATGACGTAAGTGTAAGCGTAGAAGACGGTAACCCGGAACTGAACGTGAACATCGATCGCGAAAAGATGGCGCAGCTTGGGCTGAATATATTTACAGTAGGCAGTACCTTGCAAAATGCCTATACCGGTAATACAGACGCGACTTACCGTGTAGGTACACAGGAATATGACATCAACGTTCGTCTCGATGAATTTGATCGCAACAACCCGGCCGATGTTGAAGACATCACGTTCGTAAACAACAACCAGGAAGTTATACCGCTTACACAGTTTGCGGATATACGTCAAAGCAGTGGCCCGTCCATGCTGGAGCGCAAGAACCGCAGAACATCTGTCACTATAAAAAGTAACGTACTCGGTATAACATCCGGTGTAATGGCAACGAACATTAACGCAGCACTGGCGAAAGATCCGCTCCCTGCATCGGTAGAAATGAAATGGACCGGAGATATAGAACGTCAGGCCGATTCATTCTCTGCACTGGGTATGGCATTGGGTGCAGCTATCTTACTGGTATACCTGATCATGGTTGCACTATACGACAGCTTTATATATCCGCTGGTTGTGTTGTTCTCCATCCCGGTGGCATTGATCGGAGCATTCCTGGCGCTGAACCTTGCCATGAGTTCCATGAGCATCTTTACCATGCTGGGTATAATTATGTTGCTGGGGCTTGTTTTGAAGAACGGGATTCTCCTGGTTGACTTTACCAACCAGAAAAAGGAAGAAGGCTATACAACCTATAATGCACTGATCGCTTCCGGTAAAGCACGTCTTCGTCCTATACTCATGACGACTATCGCGATGGTGATTGGTATGTTGCCGATCGCGTTGGCGAAAGGTGCTGGTGCCGAATGGAAAAATGGTCTTGCCATTGTAATGATTGGTGGTCTGCTTTCATCGTTGATCCTTACCATCTTCGTAGTGCCCATGGTATACTATGTAGTAGACCGCATCAAAGACAAATGGAATGCCCGTCCGAGGAAAGGAAGATCAAACCATGCACACCATGAAGCTATGGTTGAAGAAGGAATGATCGAACCGGCAAGCCTGAACTAAATCAATAAAATCAGACACGCGTCACCATCTTGTATTATGACATTCAAACCTATATTTCAAGAAGAGCATTGCGAGATCACACAGATTGGTCCGCATGCTTTGAAACTAAAATTCTCAGGCTTTCTCAAAGTAGTGAATCTCGTTTCTATTCAGGCATTCATGAGTGCGTTTACCCGCAATCATCCGTGCGAAATGCTACTCATCGATCATTCCGGATTAAAAGTACTCTCTAAAGATGTACAGGAATATATGACCAATACCATAGCGCATATAGCGAGTAAAGGTGTGAAACGAATCGCCATGATTGAAGCTGAAGATGTTTTTGCGAAAGCCGGCTTTGAAAAAATACACCGTGAAGTAAGCACTGACAATATTACGCGGGTAGTCTTTCATTCGGAGAAAGCGGCACTGGAGTGGCTCTTGTCGCCTGGCGTAAAACCGGTGCTATAAAAAATATACTACAGACAT
>CAMLLI010000089.1 GCA_946480685.1 uncultured Flammeovirgaceae bacterium
ACAGAACCCAACACTGTTATACTGACGCGCTCGATGGCGAAGAAATATTTTAACAGTGAAGACATCATTGGTAAAACTATACAGGTTAATAATGATACCGAATATAGCATTACCGGGTTAATGGAAGATGTTCCGGCGAACTCCACATTGAAATTTGATTTCATCGCTTCGTTCTCGTCACTGCCAGCCTCACGCGAAACCATCTGGTGGACGGCCAACTACGAAACCTATGTAGTACTTGCACCCGAAAGTGATGCTGCAGCACTGTTCAACAAAACAAATGAACTGGTTAAAAAAGAACTGGCCTCAGACCTGACCAACCCGGGCGATTATGTGACGTATAATTTCTTCCAGTTGAACGATATATACCTGCATTCCGGCCTGGCGAGTGATATACAGTATATCTATATATTTGGCTCCATTGCACTGCTGGTATTATTTATAGCCTGTATCAACTATATCAACCTGGCTACGGCACGTGCAGCCGACCGCGCGAAGGAAGTGGGCATTCGCAAGGTAGTGGGTGCGTTGCGAAACCAGCTCTTCGTGCAGTTCATCAGCGAATCCGTTATTCTTACTTTCGTAGCACTGGGAGTTGCTTTTATGATAGCGAAAATCAATTTACCGCTCTTCAACCAGATTACCGGCAAGCAATTCGATTCTTCCGTATTCTTCGAGCCACAATTCTTACTCGCGTCCGCTGGCGCAGCAGTCATCATTGCCATGCTTGCAGGAGCCTACCCGGCATTTGCCATTACAGCCTTTAAACCGGTGCGTGTACTGAAAGGTAATTTTAAAACTTCCGGCAAGGGTATATGGCTGCGACAAAGCCTCGTGGTAACACAGTTCAGCATTTCCATTATACTTATTATTGGCACCATTGTCGTGCTTAGTCAATTGTCATTTATACAGAATAAAAAGCTGGGCTATAGCAAAGACAAGATTGTGATGATACCGCTGGATCAACAGACCAAAAAAGTATATAACACACTGAAGGCAGAGATCCTGCGCAGTGGAGTTGCCACGCATGTAGCACGCGCTATAGAATCACCAACACAGATTAATGGCAGCTATTCGTTAAAGTTACCGGGTTCTTCCAATCAGATTGGTGTACTGGTCAGGGCCAATGCAGTAGACCCTGATTTTATACCGGCACTCAACATGGAAGTTATATCCGGTCGGAATTTTACCGAGAACGACTATATGCGTATGGAGAAAGATACTGTATGCTCGTTTGTTCTGAATGAATCTACGGTGGAGCAACTAGGCTTAACCAACGAAACTGCCATTGGAACAACCATCGATATGAATAATCGTAAAGGCGAAGTTATAGGTGTTGTAAAAGATTTTCATTTTGCACCGCTACAGCAGCAGATCGCACCGCTAATACTGTTCACCGAGTCGTATCAGCTCAGCACTATATTTATTAAACTGAAAGACGGTGATACGCACAAGCAGATTGCCAATCTAAAATCAATCGCAGCTACGGTTATACCGAACCGCCCGTTTGAGTATACATTCCTCGATGAAGAGTATAATGCGATGTATGCGAACGAAGAACGCATGAGCATCGTGAGCACTACATTTGCAACCTTAACGATTATAATTGCTTGTCTCGGATTGTTCGGACTTGTCTCATTCTCCGCAGCACAAAAAACAAAGGAGATCGGTATCCGAAAAGTTATGGGTGCTTCCGCTGCCGGCATTGTGCTGCTTATCACGAAAGATTTCACCAGGCTTGTTATTATAGCGATTCTTATTGCCATACCGGTTGCTTATTGGTTAATGGAGGGATGGCTGAACGACTTTGCCTATCGAACCGATTTAAGTGTATGGCCATTTGCAGCGGCTGCATTACTGGCGATCGTTATTGCGTTCGGGACTGCCAGCTTCCAGGCTATCCGCGCAGCGCTTATCAATCCCGTTGATACGCTGCGGAGCGAGTAGAAATATCAGCTCGTAGCCGATCGTTGCGTATAACTGCGCCCGGTCGGCTATGAGTATAACTAAATTTACCCGCCACTTGTGACTTTGTTTATTCCTTCGGATTATAGTGTTGTAGTTGCAGCGCAGCATGACAGAAGCCGAGATACAACACGAGTACGCAATCCTGGAACGGGCCAAGCGGAATCCTAAGGCTTTCGGAGAGCTTTACGAAAAATACTTTGACCGCATTTTCAACTTCATTTACCGCCAAACCGATGACGAAGAGCTGACGGACGATCTTTGTTCGCAGACGTTTTTAAGTGTGCTTAAAAATATAGGGCGGTATGAATTTCGCGGAGTACCTTTCTCTGCCTGGCTATACAAAATTGCCAGCAATGAAGTGAACAAACACTATCGCAAAAAGAAGAACGATAAAGTATTCAGCATTGAAGAAGTGCGTGTACGTGAATTGTTCGAGCAGGCAAATGACGGTTGGGACGATGAGATTATGGAACAATTACTGCGGTACTTCAAAGAATTACCCACCGACCTGCTGCAAGTATTGGAGCTTCGTTTTTTTGAAGACAAAGATTTTAAGGAAATTGCTTTCATCCTCGATATAACCGAGAGCGGAGCAAAGATGCGCACCTACAGGGCATTAGACCGATTACGAAAAAACTTTAACATACGCATTAAGTACGATGTCAAGGAATGAAATACGATTGAGGCGTACGATCAGTCCCGGGCAGATAGCACGGCACCGGAACTATAACAAGCTTATGGCAAGGCACTCGCGTTACATAAAAATGAAACGCTCTATCATTGCTTTGGTATATGTACTGATTATTATACTGATGATACTGCTCTATATGCTGGTAAGACGTGCCGAGCATCAAAAACAATTGCAGAAGAACGGAAAGAATGTAGCCACGGTTATGAATCACAACGATAACTCGGGGTGCGAGCCGATCGACAACTATATATTTAAACAGAAAAAGGTCGCGAAGTAAAATTACATTCGCGACCTTTTTCCCTGATGTTTAGAATTTCCCAAACTTCAAAGTAACGTTGTAAGATAGATCACTCAGGTCACTGTCCGATAAACCTTTTCCATCACTACCAAACGCAGCACGGTAACTTACACCCGGGCTGAAACGCATCCACTTGAAAACATTTACCTCTACCTGTACACCCGGTTCCACTACCGTAAACCAGTTTTCATCGTGCGAGTTATCGCGGTCCCAATCATCAAAATCGTCATCATCATCCCAATCATCCCAGTCGTCCCAATCATGGCGATCATATTGAAGCGTAAACCCTGCACCTGAAAAGAGGCTGAACGTTACGTGAAAAACTTTATTTGAATTCAATACATACTCTGTTACCAAACCACATTGTCCATATTGATACGTGAGATCAGCACCAGGTATAGCGCTATATTCTGCAGGCACTGCTACATCATTGGTAGATGCCGCACCACCTAACCCTATAAAGAGGCGCTGGTTCAGATATACTCCGCCATATACACCTGCGAGATTCGCATATTTACCACGTATACTTGTAAATTTATTGGTAAGCGCACCATACCCTGTTACACGCCCTCCGCTTTTAAAAACTGTTTGCACCTCATCCTGAGCATACGCGCAGCCAGCGATCAGCAGCAGGAATAATGTCATACTCGTAAGATTCTTTTTCATAACCATTTTGTGTTTAATCGCCCTTATGACAATGCACCGGGGTGGTACCCCTATGTGGTTGGGAGATTTTTTTTGAAATAAGAAGTCAGAAGTAAGGAGTAAGAAGAGTCGGGAAGTCCGGAAGTCGGAAAGTCGGGAGGGTTAGGAAGTTAAGAAGGCCGGAGGCAAATCTGGTAATGTCTCAATCTTCAAATCTTTCAATCTTTCAATTTCCAATCTTCATCTTCCAATTTTCCAATCTTCATTTTCCAATCTTCAAATTCTCCCACCGTCTAATCTTTTAATTTTTCAATCTTCCAATTTTCAAACTAACTTCCAGAAAAACTTAAAACCACGTATGCGAAGTCTTCTTCTAATTGTCTCAATTCTTGTTGTCGGCAGTGCACAGGCGCAGAACCTGAAATCGGGTGGAGTATTAAAACCGGAGCAGGCCTTAATGGACATCCGTCATTATACCATTGCACTCGATGTTGATCCTGCACAGCAAAGTATAGATGGCTACACCGAGATCGATCTAGTTACGTCTCAACCTACTGACGTTTTGTTATTCGACCTGGTACATTTGCTGACCGTTAAGAAGGTATGGGTAAACAAAAAGGAGCAGCCCTTTACACAAGCTGATGATTTGATTCGCATTACACCTGCTACAGCAGTGGCCACCGGAAAAGTTAAAATAAAGATCGCGTATGGAGGCAAGCCTGGTATAGCAGAGCGCGCACCGTGGATCGGAGGGTTTCAATGGGCTAAAGATTCACTCGGTAATCCATGGGTAGCGATTACGTGTCAGAGTGAAGGCGCCAAGATATACTATCCGTGTAAAGACCATCCGAGCGATGAACCCAACGAAGGCGCAGACCTTATCATCACCGTACCCAAAGGACTATATGTAGCCGGTCCCGGCTTGCTCAAGAATGTTTCCACCAAAGGTAACAAGAGCACCTACCACTGGAAGACAAATTATACTATCAACAACTATAGTATACTCTTTAACATCGGCAAGTACGCTGTTGTCTCACGCGACTATGTTACAGTAAATGGAAATAAAGTACCGCTACAGATCTATATTCTGGAGGAACACAAGCATCGCGCGAAGCATCTGCTGGATATATTCGAACAGAGCGTACGTGTACAGGAAAAATATTTTGGTGAATATCCGTGGGTAAAAGAAAAGATCGCGATCTGCGAAACACCGCACCTCGGCATGGAGCATCAAACACTCAATGCGTACGGTAACAAATTCCGGTATGCAAAAGCCGGTGGCAAAGATTTCGACTGGCTGTTACACCACGAACTCGGGCACGAATGGTGGGGCAACAAAGTTACCGGTATAGATTGGGCAGACATGTGGATACAGGAAGGTATCTGTACCTTTGGCGATCATTTATATACCCGCGAGCTCGATGGCGAAGCAGCCTATAGAAAACGCATGCAGCAAACGGCTCGCGCTACACAAAATCAAAAAGCTATTGTGCAGGGAAAGAATCTCGACACCGATTTAGTATACCACGGCGATATTTATGGTAAAGGCGCTTTCTTCCTGCACACCATACGCTATGTAATTGGCGATGATATATTCTTTCCAACACTGAAGAAACTTGCCACCGATCCGCAGTATACTTACGATCACCTGGTGAGCACCAGTGATGTAGAGCAGTTGTTCAGCAAAGCTTCCGGACAAAATCTGAAACCTTACTTTGATCTGTTTCTGTATACTACGGATAAACTGGACATACTTGTAAAGCAGACGGCTGATAATAAATACCAGATTCAACCGTTAAATTTTGACACTACGTTCCCTATCGATATACAAACTGATGCCGGAACAAAGCGTGTGACACTGAGTAAAGAAGGAATCACCATCAACAGCGCCACAACTCCGGTAATTGATCCGGAAGTATTTTACCTGAAGCGTGTGATCTATGAGTAAGATAGCGTTGATACTATAGGTAATTTCATTGAGAGTTAAGAGTTAACGGCTTTGGCATTTCCCCCATCAAAGTCACCGGCCTCCGGGGCTTTGATGATTTAGCAGCAGAATCATTACTATAAAAAACCATCTGTCCCTCTATGATTTCACCAATCAACGTCAACACTACAGGAGCCGACAAAAACACATTCGATGCCATCGTGATCGGCTCCGGAATTTCCGGTGGATGGGCTGCCAAAGAATTATGCGAGCACGGCCTGAAGACATTGGTACTGGAACGCGGACGAAATATAGTGCACAACAAAGACTACCCTACTGCCACCAAACATCCGTGGGAGTTTACGCATCGCGGAAGAGTAACGCAAGAGTATAAAGATGCCAACCCACTCATCAGTAAAGCAGCAGGCTTCGGTGAAGACACACAACATTTTTTTATACAGGATAAAGATCATCCCTATATACAGGAAAAACCTTTCGACTGGATTCGCGGATACCAGGTAGGCGGTAAATCTATCATCTGGGGACGTGCGTGTCAGCGGTGGAGTAAACATGAATTTATAGCACCTGCCAAATTTGGTTACGGCATAGAATGGCCCATCGGGTATAATGATATTGCTCCGTGGTACTCACACGTAGAGAAGTTCATTGGTGTATGCGGCAACAACGATGGTATCGAAGCAATGCCCGATGGCGAGTTCCTTCCTCCGTTCGATTTCAATTGTGTTGAAGCGCATGTTCAGAAAAGTATACAACAACACTATAAAGATCGCTTCCTGGTACGGGCGCGTTGGGCGCATATTACGCAACCGCAGGATATACATCTGCAACAAGGCAGAGGTAAATGCCAGGCACGCAACCTGTGCATGCGCGGCTGCCCGTTTGGCGGATACTTCAGCTCTGTCTCATCTACTTTACCGTGGGCACAGAAGACCGGTAATCTCACGATACGTCCGGATGCTGTCGTCCATTCTATACTCTATGACGAACAGAAAGGTAAAGCGAAGGGTGTTCGTATTATCGATGCCAATACCCATGAAGCAACCGAGTACTTTGCCAAAGTAATTTTCGTTAATGCCTCTGCTCTAAACAGCAATCTTATACTATTGAACTCAACCTCTGATCGTTTCCCTGCGGGACTTGGCAATGACAACGGGCTTCTTGGTAAATATATAGCGTTCCATAATTACCGTGCCTCGGTGAGTGCTGACATTGATGGTTTTGACGACAAGTACTATTACGGTCGCAATCCAACCGAGCCTATACTTGCCAACTATCGTAATCTCGGCAAACAGGACACCGACTATATCGGAGGCTTTACCACATTCACGGGCGCATACCGTACCCGTGGTAAACAGGAAGCCGTAGATGCTGCGTGTGGTGCAGCGCTGAAAGATGCTGTAGCAAACTCCGGCAACTGGCGAACCTATATGTATATGCAGGGTGAAACGATACCCAAAGAAACCAACCATGTGCGACTGAGTGAAACCGAGAAAGATCAGTGGGGTATACCATTGCTCGTAACATCGGTAGCGTATGATGACAACGATGAAAAGATGATAAAAGATTTTATCACGCAAAGCTCGGAAATGCTGGAGAAGGCAGGTTGCAAAAACATTGATCCGTATGATACGAAACAGGCTCCGGGATTGGACATCCATGAGATGGGCGGTTGCCGCATGGGTAAAGATCCGAAGACATCGTTGCTTAATGCATGGAACCAGCTCCACGCCTGCAAGAATGTATTTGTAACCGATGGTGCCTGCATGACGAGCACCGGCAACCAGAGTCCATCGATTTTATACATGGCTTTAACGGCACGTGCCGCACGTTACGCGGTAGATGAACTAAAAAGACAAAACCTGTAGTGGCAATGTCGCGTTCATACAATTTCATTATGTTGCTGAGTATATATTTTGTGCTATAAATTGTAGACTGTATATGGTCGATCTTGAAACCGTACATAAACTGGCTTTATCTCTTCCCGACACCGATGAGCATGATCATTGGGGGCGTCCATCCTATCGTGTGAAGAAGCGTATATTCCTCACGTTATGGCCCTCCGAAAAACGTGCCGTTGTAAAATTATCGCTGGTCGATCAGTCCGTATTCTGTAAATACAACAACACTATATTTTACCCGGTAAAGGGTGCGTGGGGTAAACGCGGCTGGACTTGCATTGAACTGAAGCGTGTGCGCAAAGCGATGTTCGAAGATGCACTCAACTTATCGTGGCAGGAAACGGCTCCCAAAACAGCCAAGACCAAAAGTATATCTCCGGATACATAATATCTATACACCTCCCCATCAGTAATTACCGCTCTGCCCGAACGACTTTTGCCTGCTGAGTACTTTCTTCTATCTTCGTTTCTCAACAACGATACAGGCATGTCGATATTCAAAAAGATAAAATCAACTGTAGGATTACTGCAGCAGCTCGATCTGGATCAGATCGGTAAACTTTCCGAGAAAGTAGATATTTCAAAAATGGTAAGCCTCGTCAGCAGCATGAAAGGTGAAGACCTGCAAAAGCTGATGAAGTATATGGAAGGCGGAAAGAAGAAACATGAGTTTCCGGAGATAGACGGAGACTTCTACGATCTGCACCAATGGCTTACGCCGGAAGAGCGCGCTATACAACTGAAGGTTCGTGCCTTTATGCAGGAGCACATCAAGCCTATAGCAAATGAATATTGGCTTAAGGATGAATTTCCGCATCATATCATTCCGGAGATGGCGAAGCTGAATATCTGCGGACTTACATATCAAGGTTACGGATGTCCGGGTATGTCAAGTTTACTCGAAGGTTTTCTCGCAATGGAAATGGCGCGCGTTGACTGCTCAACCTCCACGTTCTTCGGTGTACAAAGCGGACTCGCCATGGGAAGTATATATTACTGCGGCAGTGAAGAACAAAAACAACAATGGTTGCCACGCATGCAGAAGATGGAACTGATCGGAGCGTTCGGGTTGACAGAACCGGAAGTTGGCTCTGGTGCTGCGGGCGGATTGACCTGCACCTGCAAGCGTGTAGGGGATACGTGGGTTCTTAATGGACAGAAGAAATGGATCGGCAATGCAACGTTCGCTGACCTGGTTGTGATCTGGGCGCGTGACCTTGATGATGGGAACGTGAAAGGTTTCATTATAGAGAAAGGCACCAAAGGTTTTCAGGCTGACAAGATCAAAGGAAAGATGGCGTTGCGCATTGTACAAAACGCGCTCATCACACTTACCAATTGTGAGGTACACGAAAGCAACCGCCTGCAAAACGCCACATCATTTAAAGACACAGCCAAGGTATTACGCATGACGCGTGCAGGTGTAGCGTGGCAGGCTGTAGGCTGCGCGCGCGGTGCTTATGAAAGTGCACTGCGCTATACCAATGAACGCAGGCAGTTTGGAAGAACCATCAGCAGTTTCCAGATGGTGCAGGATTTACTGGTGGAAATGTTAAGCAACCTTACAGCAATGCAAACCATGGTATGCAGGCTTTCGCAGTTACAGGATGTTGGTAAGCTTACGGATGAACAAGCTTCACTGGCCAAGGTATTCTGCACGTTGCGTACACGTGATATCGTAAGTCACGCACGCGAATTGTTCGGAGGCAACGGTATATTAATCGAGTATGATATAGCACGTTTTGTTGCTGACTCAGAAGCGATCTATTCGTATGAAGGAACGAAAGAGATCAACACACTCATTGTCGGTCGCGCCATTACAGGACAAAGTGCATTTGTATAGCATCACTTCGTTAACCTATATATAGTTATGAAAATTATTTTAACCCTCTTCGTATTACTCATGAGTATAGCAACTACAACCCAGGCACAGACTGCCGAAGAAAAAGAAGTAGCAGCCGCTGTTGAAGCGCTGCGCAAAGCGATGGTCGATAGCGATAAAGCTGCATTGGAGAAACTCGCTGCCAATGAACTGACATACGGACACTCCGCAGGTAAAATTGAAGACAAGGCTGCCTTTGTTGATAATCTTACCAACGGCAATTCTGATTTTGTTACGATTGACCTTACCGATCAAACCATCAGCATGGTTGGGAATGTAGCATTGGTGCGTCACACACTCACAGCAAAAACAAATGATGGTGGTAAACCAGGCAATGTAAAACTGGGTGTATTGATTGTATGGCAGAAACAGGGCGGCAGCTGGAAGAT
>CAMLLI010000090.1 GCA_946480685.1 uncultured Flammeovirgaceae bacterium
CGTATCGATCAGGATGAAATTCTTGCCATACATTTTATAGTAAGAGTGAATGGCATCGCGTGTTGTGCCGGCTTCGTCTGTTACTATACTTCGTTCAGTTCCCAGCAACGAATTCAATAATGATGATTTACCAACATTCGGCCTTCCTACAATGGCAATGCGCGGTATACCGGCATCCGGATCTTCAACACCTTCACTCGGAAAAACTTTGATAAGATCATCGAGAAGTTCACCGGTGCCGCTGCCGTTCTCTGCAGATATAGGGTATATTTCGGCTTCCATACCCAACTCATAAAACTCATTTGCCAGGAGTGTTTTATCCGGTGTATCGGCTTTGTTGGCACCGATAAAGATTGGCTTCTTTGAAGTGCGCAGAACGTTGGCGAACTCCTTGTCAAAACCAGTAAGTCCGTCGCGACAATCCACCATGAATATAATCGCAGACGCTTCATCAATAGCCAGCTTTACCTGCTTTCGTATCTCGGATTCAAACTTATCGTCTGAGCCGGTTGCATATCCACCGGTATCAATTACCGTAAAAAACTTTCCGCACCACTCGGCATAACCATAGTGACGGTCGCGGGTAACACCAGGTTCATTATCCATGATCGCCTGACGTTTCTCAATGAGACGATTAAAAAATGTTGACTTTCCAACATTCGGTCTTCCTACTATAGCTACAATGTTTGCCATTTCAATTTTTACAAGTGTCGATTAAATACAATTTATACTATGGGTCGCGTGTTACCAGTGCCGGATATATATAGTTCTTATTCCAGGTAACCGAATTGCCGGAGTTTGAATTTTTCTTTTCTCCAGTTGTCAGCGACTTTTACATGTGTTTCCAGAAAAATTTTCTTAGCGAAGAAAGACTCCATATCCTGGCGTGCTTCCATGCCTACTTTTTTTAACGAGCTTCCGCCCTTGCCAATCAGTATACCTTTTTGAGAGTTACGCTCTACATAAATAGTAGCACTGATGCGAATGATTGTTTCCTCTTCTTTAAAAGAATTGATCACCACTTCGGTGCTGTAGGGTATTTCCTGCTCGTAATTCAAAAATATTTTTTCACGAATAATTTCTGATGCAAAGAAGCGCTCGGTGCGATCCGTGTATTCATCCTGAGGGAAATACGGAGGGTGCTGCGGCATAAACGCCAGAAGCCGGGGAAGAAGGTCGCTTACATTTGCACCTGTCTTAGCAGAGACTGTTACAACGTCACGGATATTCGCAATAGCGCTTTTCCAGTACGTCACTTTATCTTCTACCTGCGTTCCTTTTGCAAGATCGATCTTGTTGATGACGAGCAGCACCGGTGTTTGGATCTTCTGAAACCTTTCAAACAGCTCCTGTTCGTATGTATCTTCCAACGAAACAACGAGTAAAATAGCATCAGCATCTTCGAGCGATACCTTTACATAATTCATCATGGCTTCATGCAAAGAATATTTTGGTTCGAGAATACCCGGAGTATCAGAATAAACTATCTGAAAATCTTCTCCGTTCAAAATTCCCATGATGCGATGACGCGTAGTCTGTGCCTTTGAAGAGATAATAGAGAGACTTTCACCCATGAGTTTATTCATGAGGGATGACTTGCCCACGTTGGGTTTACCAACAATACTTACGAAGCCAGCTTTAAAAGATGATGATACCATAAATGATTTTGCAAAGGTAACTTGTTTTTTAAATGTGAGCGGCCTACTTTTGCAAACGATTTGAGGAAAGGCAACAAAAATCAAATCGAAAACCAACATCGCGGGGTGGAGCAGTTGGTAGCTCGTTGGGCTCATAACCCAAAGGTCACAAGTTCGAGTCTTGTCCCCGCTACTAAGCGATCCAATCTGGATCGCTTTTTTTATTTCTGATCTTTGTAGTGAGAAATTAAGGCTTATTGCTGGATATTTTGTTGGTGAGGGAGGAAGTCACAAGTCCGTCCCGATGCTATCGTGATCCCACTATTAAGAAACGGATCCATGTGGATCGCTTTTTCATTTTATATCAATTTGTTCCCGTTCAAAGTTTCGAGCACAAAGCTTTGATTGCTGAGATGTATTGAGAGCAGATGAAGATCATAAAGTTCAAGCAGCTATCTTGAGTCTCCGTCACCAAGAACGCGATCCTTATAGGCCGCTTCTTCATTTTAGATTTTCATCTATCATTAAATTCTATAATACTAAAGCTTGTTGACTTTGCGTATGTATAGATGAATGGGTGAAGTCATTAACTTAATTTGCAAAAAATAATCACATCACCTGATATATATCTATCAGTGCAACATGCCATATATAGCGTATATAAATAAAGTATATATATAGCCGTTTGTGTCGTCTAGATGTTACTTTAATAGCTGGATGTTGTTAGTGCAATAGCATGCGAAAGTGCCTATTTATTGCTCTTCAACGACCTGGCTCTTCACTCCACGGAATCATCAAAGTTGACTCAAAAAGTGAATAAGGCAGTTGCGATGATTGCGTCAAAAATTTACGCCACCACCCGGTACCGTGACAAGTAAGATAAGGGCAGGAAATGAACGTATTGCAACTCCCCAATTGGGGGTTATTTCCAGGATGATCGCTTTTTAAGTCAAAAACCTGTTTCAACGTTATTCTTCCCAGCCTCGTCAGTGCAAACCTTTGAACGCTCCCCATGTGAGTTTTTTCAACAGCACGAAGTATAAATATCTTTTTAGTAAAAAGCCGTTGCCTCCTTACATGTTGCCTCCGTAAAAATACGGATACGATTCTCGGTATTTAATTCATGAGTGCTTCCTGATTTGTCCTGAATGTGGAGTTTCTCCACAACCGATAAACTTGCCATTAGTAAAAAATCAAAAAGATATCTACTCGATACCCTGTATGAAAAAGACTATCCTAGTGGTTGAAGACTTCGCCAGCATCAGAAGTTTTCTCTGTGACACCCTCGAACGCGCAGGCTATATAACCATTGGTGCATCAAACGGAAGTGAAGCGCTACATGTACTGCAAAATGGAAGTACACCTGTAGATCTCGTGCTCTCAGATTACAATATGCCGGAATGCACTGGCTTTGATCTTCTTGTAAAAATAAAAGCAGACAACACAACGGCAGATATACCGGTAATTTTTCTCACCACCGAACGTAATCCGGATAAGATGCGCGAAGCACAAAAGGCTGGGCTTACAGCTTGGGTAAAGAAACCTTACAAAGCAGAAACATTTTTTGCGCAGATAGAAAACGCCATCGTCAATGGGCGATAATCAAAAAAGGTTTATCGAAGACTCGCTCGATTTGCTCAACGAGCTTGATGAGAGTCTTATGCAACTGGAAGCCAACCCGCTGGCGATAGCGCCACTGGAACAGGTATTCAGAACCATGCATACCATAAAAGGTGCTGCGAGTATGTTTGGCTTCGAAAATATAAGTCAGCTTGCACACTTACTCGAAACCGTTTTTGATAAAGTTCGCCAGGGACATTTACCGGTGTCAGATGACCTCATCAGTATAACACTGAATTCTTTCGACAAAGTAAGAGACCAGCTCGGCAGAACAAACGCAGGCAAACCTATTAAAGATGATTTTCTCGATGAACACATCGGGCAGATCACACAATTTCTTCGAAGCGTTGATGTATCTGATAGCACAGGAGAGGCCGGAGCCGTTAACCAGGAAAGTACTTATCTGCTGGTTATAAATCCTATCATTCAGATAGAAGCAGGCAGCAATCATCCGATTATATATATAGTAAAAGACCTGGAGACGCTGGGCAGTATAAAAATACAGGAGTATAAAAACAATGACGAACGCATTACACAATGGCGTATTGTTCTTTCAACCGCTGTTTCTACCAGTGAAATTGAAAGTTACTTCATCTTTGTTGAGCACGAATGTAAAGTAGCACTCCGCCACCTGGCCGCAGGAAATCTTCTCGAGTCAGCAGAATTTCAGGAGATCATTAATCGCTACTATGCCGATGACTTTAGCGAGGCAGAGCTCATTATAATTACAAAAGAATTTTCCGATAGAAATAAAAGTATCGTTAGAACTGAGCAATCTGCAGAAGATGAGTTGCCGGGTAAACGAATCATTCAGGACAGTGTAATCAAGGTTGGCAAGCATAAGATCGATGATCTCATTAACTGGATCAGTGAACTAATTATCCTGCAGGCGCAATTGCTAAATATAGCGCAGCACAATCGCATTACGGCACTGGACGAGATCACTGAGCGAATGGAAACGGTGATCAATCACCTGCGCGATACATCGCTCGAAATAGGTCTTGTACCGGTAGAAGTACTTGTCACCAAGTTTAAGCGTCTCGTACGCGATCTCTCCAAGCTGCAGGGTAAGAAAGTTAACTTCCTGTCGAAGGGAACGGAGACAGAAATGGATAAGGATGTGATTGAGATGATGACCGATCCTATCATGCATCTTATCCGCAATGCTATAGATCACGGCATTGAACGACCCGAAGTACGTAAGAAAGCCGGCAAGCCGGAGTATGGAACGATCAAGCTAAAAGCATTTCGCTCCAATACATTTATCAACCTTATTGTTAGTGACGATGGTAAAGGTATAGATCGTGAGCGGGTATTGCAGAAGGCAATTGAGCAAGGCATTGTAAAGCCGGAGGACAAACTTACCGATCAGGAAATATTCAATCTTGTATTCCACTCCAGCCTGTCAACGGCCGACACCGTTTCGAATGTGTCAGGACGAGGTGTTGGAATGGATGTAGTATATCAGCGCATTGCAGAATTACGCGGGAGTATAGATATAGCGAGTGTTGCCGGACAGAGTACATCGTTTCATATCAAGCTGCCTTTGTCCCGTTCCATCATCGATGGATTGTTGGTGTTAGTTGCTAATACATGTTATGTGTTACCGTTGAACGTTATTGAACGTATTGACAGAATACCCTTTACTCTACTGGAACGCGACAATCGTGTTTGTACGGATATACTGGTAAATGAATCACTGTTACCCGTGTTCTCGTTGCGTAAGAAATTCTATAATGGATCTATACCGCCCAAAACAACCGATATCATTTCGGTAGATGTGAACGGAATAAGAAAGGGCATTGCAGTGGATTCGATTCAGGGAAAGATACAGGCTGTACTGAAGCCTTTGGGAGAGCATTACCAGAATCAGGAGTTTATTTCAGGAAGCACCATTCTTGGTGATGGTACCATCGCGCTTGTACTGGATCCTCAACGACTTTTCAACACCTAAAAACAAAACCTATACCTATGCCCATGACCGAGTCATTATCGAATGCTTACCTCACATTCCTGCTGAATGATGAGAAGTTTGCTGTACACATTAACAGTGTGCAGGAGATTGTGGAGTTAAATCAATTCACCAAAGTGCCTAATACACCAGACTATATGCTGGGTATTATTAACCTGCGTGGTAAAGTATTGCCTTTATTGGATACGCGCCTGAAACTCGGCTTGCAGCCATCCGAGCGTACCAGTAAAAATCGTGTGCTGATCCTCGATATAAAAGATGTCGAAGAACGCACCACACAGATTGGCGCTATCGTAGATGTTGCCAAAGAAGTTGTAGCGATCGAACCAGATAAAATACAAAAGCCCACCGATCAGGATATATATAAACGATCAACACCGGTTACAGGCATTGTTAATTACCAGGGCGATATAACATTGATCATTGATATCAATAAAGTATTTGCTTCTGAAGATGTAAGTGTATTAGTCAGTCACGAACCTGTAATCTGATCACTATGCTGAACAAAATGACCATTCGTAACAAGCTCATTATGGCATTTGCCGCGCTTGTTTCCCTGATGATAATTATATTCATCATTGCGTATTTGCGCATTAGCATGGTAAGCGATCGCATCAATGCCATGATGAACGGCACGGTAGTACAACAGGTAAGTATAACACGCATCCGCCAATATACCGGTAACATTGTACGCGATCAGAAGAAAATTATTGTCGAAGCCGATCCGCAGCGCATCAGTGATCTGGCACAGCAGCTGGATGCAAGTGAAAAGACAATCGAGAAGGAACTGGCAACCATACAATCATTGAGCTCAGGTGAGTTACTCGCTATATCGCAACAGCTGGTAACCAAGTTGGAATCGATGATGAAAGTATCGAAAGATATCGTTCGGCTTGCCACTGAAGACAGCGAAGTATTAGCGACTGAAAAATCTTTCACGGAAGGCCGCGCGGAATTCACCAAGTCTATCGCTACGTTGGATGAATTGAGTAAATATATAACAGAGACCGGAACCAAAGAGCAGCTCACGGCCGTAGCAAGAGTAAAGAACGATCTTACAGCACTCTACAACCAGGAGAAAAATCTTATACTGGCATCAAGCGATGCTTTGCGCCAGGAAGTGCGCGATGAGACATCTGCCATAGAGAACGATCTTGAATTGGCTGTAACACAATTAAGCCGGACTATATCCGGTGAAGCGCTCTTGTTGATTGAGCGCTATAGCCGTCAGTATGCTTCCTTCTATGCAGTGCATCGCGAAGTGATGGAGCTTGCCTTTAAGAGTACAAATGCGAAAGCGCTTGCGCTGTCAAACGGACAGGCTGACGTTGTTGCCGTTGATGTTGCTCAAACAGTGGACAGCTATCTCGACAAGGTAAATATACAGTTAGGCAAGGAACGTGAGGATACCAATGAAATGTATACCAGCGCGATGCGTATTATGGTTTCTATAATTTTTCTGGCGATCGTAATAAGCCTGGTAATGGCCATGTGGTTGTTACGTGGTATTATGGGTTCACTTAACAACGCAACGGACGTTGTGAAAAAAATATCAGCAGGTGATTTCTCTGCCGATGTAAAAGTGAGTACAGAAGACGAGATCGGTGTGATGCTGAAGCAATTTCAGCAGATGGTTGAGAAACTGCGCAGCTCGGTAAATATAGCGAAGCGTGTTTCGAAAGGCGATCTGATGATTGATTTTGAAGCTGAAAAGCAACGTGGCGGTGAGTTAGACGATGCATTGGAGCAGATGGTAACGAACCTGCGCGATATTGTGGTAACGATATATAACGGAGCAGACAATGTAACGGCTGCCAGTCACCAGGTAGCATCAGCCTCACAGCAGATGTCACGCGGAGCGCAGGAGCAGGCGAGTGCCACCGAAGAAGTTTCTTCATCTATGGAGCAGATGGCTGCGAACATTTTACAGAATACTGATAACTCACGCGAGACTGAAAAAATAGCAAGCAAGGCGTTGAAAGATATACAGGCCAGTAGCGAGTCCGTTGCAGAAGCTGTGGAGGCTATTACCGTTATTGCCGATAAGATTGTGATCATCGAAGAGATTGCATCGAAAACAGATCTTCTCGCACTCAACGCAGCTGTAGAAGCGGCACGTGCCGGCGAACATGGTAAAGGCTTTGCAGTGGTCGCGGCAGAAGTTAGAAAACTGGCAGAGCGCAGTCAGCGTGCAGCCGCAGAAATTACTGATATATCAGCACGTACCGTGAAGCAGGCAAGAGAATCAAAAGACTTGCTGAGCAGTACACTGCCCGACATTAACCGGACGGCAGAACTGGTACAAGAGATTGCTGCTGCGAGTGTAGAACAAAATCAGGGGTCGACACAAGTCAATAAAGCAATTCAGCAACTGTCGCATGTTACGCAAGGCAATGCATCTGCGGCCGAAGAAATGTCTTCTAACGCAGAGGAGTTGAACTCACAGGCAGAAGAACTCAAAGCTGCTATCAGTTACTTCCGGGTAGATTATCGCGCACGTAAAAGTGTAGCACGCTCCAATGGCAATACCAAAGCCGCTGATACCTCCCGTTTTAAAACTGCAGCTATATCTCAAACCTCAAATCACAATGGCCTTGACCTGAAACTGGATGATGCAATAAGCGATAGTGATTTTACAGAGTTTTGATTTTTAAATCATCCACGGGTTGCTTAGGCATGTGGAGTTGAATTGTGATGCCAAGTATATAAACCTATACCAACCTGTGGATGATAAAATAAATTATACCTATGAGTAATGTTGAGCCGGCAGCCATTCTTCAAATGGATAATGAAAGTTTTGTACGACTGAGCACGTATATAACCGATATGTATGGTATAAAGCTTCCCCCTGTAAAAAAAGCCATGCTCGAAAGTCGCCTCGGAAAAAAGGTGAAGCAGCTCGGCATGAACAGCTATAAGGAATTTTTAGACTATATCTTCAGTGACCAGGGAAAGAAAAAAGAACTGCTGAATGTTGTTGACCTGGTTACTACCAATAAAACAGATTTTCTTCGCGAACCGCAGCATTTTCAATTTTTGTCGGACGTGTTGTTGCCGGGTTATGTACATAAGGCCGGACTAAAAAATATAAAAGTATGGTCGGCAGCGTGCTCTACCGGAGAAGAGCCGTACTCGCTGGTTATGGCACTCGAAGAATTTAAAAAGCGAAATATAGGCTTTGATTATACACTTGCGGCAAGCGACATTTCAATCCGTGCTATACAGACTGCGCATCGTGGTATATATACTCTTGATCGTATTGATACGATTCCGATCGATTGGAAAAGAGTATACTTTCTGAAAAGCGAAGACAGTACACGTAAACTCGTGCGCGTCAAGCCGGTCTTCCGAAGTAAAATTTCATACAAGCGTATTAACCTGGTTGGTGATGCATACGGAGTGCCGCCCGACAGTATGGATATAATTTTCTGCCGGAATGTGCTGATATACTTTGATAAGCCTACACAGGAGCAAGTAATTCGAAGGCTCACGGCATGCCTCAAGCCCGGTGGTATTTTATTTCTGGGCCACAGCGAATCTACTATGGGAATGGACGTATCGCTCAAGCAAATAAAGCCAACCATCTATCAGCGTCCGTATGCCTCCGCTTAAGCGCTATTTCATTACGAATGGGCAATTTCTGATCACCACAGTTGCTGCCGAAATATATACTGTGCTTGGTTCATGTGTTTCCGTTTGCCTGTGGGATAAACAAAAGAAAATGGGCGGCATGAATCATTACCTCATGCCGGGCTCTCTGGAGACGCGCTCCGGAGATCCGGACCTCGGTTATTCTTCAACATCCATGTTAATACGATCGATGTTAAATCGCGGAGCAAGTATAGAAAATCTTGAAGCCAAGGTTTTTGGTGGCTGCAACTCCTGGGCATCGTCAGATCAGACTATATTTTCAGTGGCACATCGAAATGTAGCAGTGGCCGATCAGTTGTTGAAAGATGCCGGTATACAAATTACAGCTCGCCATACCGGAGGCTATAGTGGCCGGAAAATTATATTCAATACAGGCACTGGCAAAGTAAAGATGTATGTGCTTTCGAAATCTGCTGCAGAAGTAAATGAAGCGATCAACAAAGGCTTTGGTTGCTGATGTGCAATAAAAAAAGGAAGGCTATTAACCTCCCCTTTTCCTTGGGCTAAAACATGCGAATCAAAACAACGGAATATCTTGTCTAAAATTCACTCCGTTGGAGTTTAAAATAAGTTGTAGCAACTTATATCATGCAAATATAACCATAGTACGTTATGTTACCAGCAATCGAGTTGCTTTGTTTCGGGTGATGTCTTTTCTACACTTTAAGATTTGCTACGAAAATGCAAAGAGTGTATACAAAAATGTTACAGCTATACTCAATATTACACGCCTCCCGTACGCGCACCGTCTCCAAAATTGAATGTGTTTGTCAATAGAATCAGTTGTTCAGGCAGTCACTTTTTTGTTGAACGACTCAGG
>CAMLLI010000091.1 GCA_946480685.1 uncultured Flammeovirgaceae bacterium
TGAGTTTATTTTTTTTAGGCTGCTGGTTGTTGAGTCCCGTGGTAAAAGTATATAGGCTATCCTTTTCGGTATTTAATACGTTAAGCCCATTCCAGGTGGCCACCCACAAACGTCCTTTACGATCTTGTTCGATGTCGTTGATATGCTCGTGCGAGATCTTAAACGGTGTGTTACCAGGACGATAAATTCTGAACTGGAAGCCATCGTAACGATTTAATCCGTTGGCTGTTCCGATCCACATAAAGCCGGAGCGGTCTTTTAAGAAACAAGTTACACGGTTGTCGGACAATCCGTTCTGCTCTGTGAGCGTTTCAAAATGGTAGTACTGACCTTGCGCCAGTGAAGCGAAGAAAAAAAGAAATATAAAAGTCGCGTGGGGTCTCACAACTCGATAAGTTAGTAATTTTTAGAACGATCAAATACGAAGCAAGGCAAAGTAAGGTTTGAATGAACGGCAATTTCGCTTTTTGAACAACGTAATTCATACCTCACTTTCAGGGTTTTTATTTAGTTTTGCGGGAATCAGAGCATGGCACAGAACACATATAAGTCAAATACATTTAAGAAGCCTGAGAAGGAGAAGAAGGGGAAGGCCTCTAAATCAAAATTTGATCTTTCATTTTTAAAAGATCCGCGCTTCAAACTTGCATCCGGATTCTTTTTAATGATTGCCGGTGTGTATTTATTCCTCGCGCTTTTCTCTTTCCTGTTTACATGGAAATCGGATTTTGATATTGTACATCCACAGGAGAGCGAATCGATAATTGAATCGGGCAAAGAGATTCGAAACTGGCTCGGCTACTACGGTGCTGTCATCTCCGACTATTTTATCAACCGCTGGTTTGGTATCTCTGCGTTCTTCATTCCGCCTTTTCTGTTTATTGTCGGTTTCAAAGTTGTATTTAACAAAGAGCTGCTTCGTATTTTCTCGTATTCAGTATTCTCCATTTTTGCCGGGGCATGGCTCTGCCTGTTGCTCGGGTATATGATCTTCATTAATGAAGGCGTGAGCGAGTGGAGCTTTTTGGGTGGTGGCTTCGGACTTCAACTTGCTGAGCTAAGTGAAAGTATGTTTGGCTGGGGCACGTTTCTCATTCTTATACTATCACTCTTTGTTTTCATCATCTTCTATTTCAACGTAACGGCTATACCATTATTCCTTCCGAAAGATCCGAAGCCTATGGGCAACGATGCTATTCTGGAAGATGACGAAGCTGTGGCGGCTGCTGTAGCAGCAGAACCATCGTTCAAAGAGTATACCGATGAAAAAGACAACTGGCCTGAGCAAAAGAAAGACGAGAAGAAGGAAGAAAAAATTGCAGAGCCTGTTGTGCTGGTGAAAGGTCCTGTAGAACCTGTGAAGCCGGTAAAAGAAGTAAAGCTCGAAGTAGAAATTACCGAGCCGGTAAAAGAAGAAAAGCAGGAGCCCGAGTTTACAGTAGAGGAGACGTTGGATACCGATGAGCTTGCCGAAAAACTGGTGGCTGAGCAAGGTGTTTACGATCCGACTCTCGACCTGAGTAATTTTAAATTCCCTACGCTCGACCTCCTCAATGAATATGACATGGGCAAAGCTGGTGTAAGCCAGGAAGAGCTCAATCAGAATAAAGACAAGATCGTTGCTACGCTGGTAAACTTCAAGATTGGTATTCAAAGTATCAAAGCGACCATCGGTCCTACGGTTACACTTTATGAAATCGTACCGGATGCGGGTATAAAAATATCACGGATCAAAAACCTCGAAGATGATATTGCATTGAGTCTGGCTGCACTGGGGATACGTATCATTGCTCCTATACCAGGAAAAGGAACCATTGGTATAGAAGTGCCGAACAAGAACCGCGAGATGGTAAGTATCCGTTCGGTGTTTGCTTCGCAGGCGTTTTCTAAAACAGATAAAGAACTTCCGGTGGCGATGGGTAAAACTATATCCAACGAAGTACTCGTAATGGATCTCGCCAAGATGCCACACTTACTGGTGGCGGGAGCAACCGGTCAGGGTAAATCTGTGGGGTTGAATGTGATCCTGGCTTCTCTATTATATAAGCGACACCCGTCACAGCTCAAGTTTGTGCTGGTCGATCCGAAGAAAGTAGAGATGTCGCTGTTCAGTAAAATTGAACGCCATTACCTCGCGAAACTTCCGAACAGCGAAGAGGCGATCATCACTGATACCAAGAAAGTGGTGCACACACTCAACTCGCTTTGTATAGAAATGGAGAACCGCTACGAAATTCTGAAAGATGCCGGAGCGCGAAACCTGAAAGAATATAACGCGAAGTTTATAGCACGCAAACTCAATCCGAAAGAAGGCCACCGTTTCCTTCCTTATATAGTGTTGGTAATAGATGAGTTGGCAGACTTGATGATGACGGCAGGTAAAGAAGTTGAAACACCAATTGCTCGTTTGGCGCAGCTTGCCCGTGCTATTGGTATTCACCTGGTAGTTGCCACGCAGCGTCCTTCGGTAAACGTTATTACCGGTGTGATCAAAGCGAACTTCCCGGCACGTTTGTCGTTCCGCGTTACTTCCAAAGTTGACTCACGCACCATTCTGGATGCCGGTGGGGCTGATCAACTCGTAGGTCAGGGTGACATGTTGTTGTCATCAGGCTCGGATGTAATTCGTATACAATGTCCTTTTGTTGATACTCCGGAAATTGAACGCGTTGTTGAATTTATCGGATCACAACGTGGTTATGATTCTGCCTATATGCTTCCTGAGTATGAAGGTGATGACGAAGGTGGCGTGGCAGATGTAGACCTTTCAGATCGTGATGCGCTCTTCGAAGATGCTGCCCGTCTGATTGTTATGCACCAACAAGGCAGTACATCTCTCATCCAGCGAAAGCTGAAGCTTGGGTATAACCGCGCAGGACGTTTGATCGATCAATTGGAAGCTGCCGGTATTGTAGGAGCTTTTGAAGGAAGCAAGGCACGTGAAGTTTTAATAAAGGACGAGCTTAGTTTGGAACAATTATTGACCGCATTGAAAGAAAAACACAATCAATTTTAACTTTGCGGACATTTTTAAGTTATTAAGGAATGAAAAACTCGATTTTAGCCCTCTGCGCGATGATTTTAGTGATCACAGCATCTGCGCAATACGATCCTAAGGCTCTTCAGTCACTGGATGCCATGAGTAAAAAGTACAAGGCAATACCTGCGTTCGAGGCCAACATATCGTATGTGCTGACCAATGATGTTGAAAAAGTGAACGAGGAATTTAAAGGGAAGATCACGGTGAAAGGCGACAAATTCAGACTCGCTCTTCCGGAGCAGGAAGTTATAAACAACGGCTCTACTGTTTGGACGTACTTACCCGAAGCAAAAGAAGTGAACATCGACAACTACGATCCTACTTCTGAAGATGTTAATCCGTCCAAGATCTATGACATCTATAAAAAAGGATTCAAGTATTTATACCTGCAGGATAAAACAGAAGGTGGCGTACTGTGCGAAGAGATAGACCTCGTACCGGAGAAAAAAGATGCTCAGTTCTTCAAGATCAAAATGTTCATCAACAAAAAAGACAAAAGCATTCAGAGCTGGGTAATGTTTGATAAAGGTGGCAACCGCTATAAATATACCATCAGCAAATTCAATCCGAACATTAAAGTAGACGACAGTTTCTTTGCGTTCGACCTGAAGAAATATCCGGGTGTTGAAGTAGTTGATCTGCGATAATGATCAAAACAAAAAACGAATTAAAAGAGAAGCAGCCTCACCCGGGTTGCTTCTTTTGTTTGCAGGCTTTTATACATTTGCCTCTGCTTTAAAAGACCACGCTTAACAGAAGCTCCATGAATCGATCACAGCTCTTTGAACAAATCAAAAAGAAGAAATCATACCTCTGTGTAGGCCTCGACACCGACCTGCAGAAAATACCGAAACATCTTCTGTCTGCCGCTGATCCGATTTTCGAGTTCAACAAACAGATCATTGACGCGACTCATGAATATACCGTTGCCTACAAACCAAATATAGCGTTCTACGAAGCACTTGGTCCGAAGGGATGGGAGAGCCTGCAACGCACCCTGGAATATATACCGAAAGATATCTTTACCATAGCCGATGCAAAACGCGGAGATATAGGCAACACATCATCGCTCTATGCGCGTGCCTTTTTTGAGCAGATGAACTTCGATTCCATCACGGTTGCTCCCTATATGGGCGAAGATTCTGTGAAGCCGTTTCTCGAATTCAAAAACAAGTGGGTAATTCTGCTGGCGCATACATCAAATCCGGGCGCGAGTGATTTTCAATTACTCGAATCGAATGGCAGAAAGCTCTACGAAGAAGTGATACGTAAATCGCAGGAATGGTCTACACCCGATCAACTCATGTATGTGGTAGGCGCTACCCAAGCCGACAAGATGCAAAGTATACGTGCACTGGCCCCCGATCATTTCTTCCTCGTACCTGGTATAGGAGCACAGGGAGGCGACCTTGAAATGGTATCGAAATACGGCATGAACAAACAATGTGGCCTGCTCGTAAATTCAGCACGCGCGATCATATACGCCTCGTCTGAAACTGACTTCTACAAAAAGGCCGGAGAAGAAGCGAAGAAAGTGCAAACGATTATGGAAGAGCTTCTGGCCGCTAGCTTCTAGCTGCTAGTAGTTTTGCGTTAGTCTTAACGGTTTCGTCTCGTAGCTCCAATCGTTGCTATAGTATAGTAATGTTGATTTATTTGAATCATTCTTTTCAAAGAAATTCAATGCCTCACCGCCATCAGTCTGGCAGCTAGCAGCTAGTAGCCAGCAACTCAGTCCAGAAGCTAGCAGCTAGTAGCCAGCAACTATTTCCCAATTGGGTGATTGACTGCAGGCGTGCAAAATTGTAACTCGGCACCTGTTAGCTAAACTATATATACCCGATGTCTGAAGCTTTTATTCACTACCTGTGGCAGTATCAATATTTTAATAAGCATGATTTAGTAACGAGCGATGGCGAACCGGTGAGTATATTTCATCCGGGCTATCGGAATACGCATGCAGGTCCTGATTTTCTGGATGTACGTATACGAATCGGTGCGATGGAGTGGATCGGTAGTGTAGAGATACATATTGATGCTTCCGGCTGGGTTCATCACCGGCACGATCACGATGCAGCGTATGATAATGTGGTGCTGCATGTAGTATGGAATAATGATAAAGTCGTTACACGAACCGATGGTTCTATACTGCCGGCACTTGAACTCAAACAACGTGTAGAACCTGACTTGCTGCAACGTTATAAAAACCTAGCGGGTAATCCGGAAGAAATTCCCTGTACACCATCGTTTCGAAGTGTTACACGACTTACTATATTTTCCACGCTTGATCGTGCTTTAATGGAGCGGCTCGAGCGCAAATCGAAAAATGTATTCGAACTCTTAAAACGTAATCAGAATAACTGGGAAGAAACATGTTATCAGTTGCTCGCGCGGAATTTTGGTTTCAAAGTAAATGCAGATCCGTTTCTGCAACTGGCTCAGTCGTTGCCCTATAAATTTATACTCCGGCATCTGGATAAACCTGCTGCTGTGGAGGCACTTGTTTTCGGACAGTCAGGATTTTTAGAAGAGAACGATGCAACAGACGACTATATCCGCGTGCTGCGCAGAGAACATGCTTTGCTGAGTCACAAATATTCGTTGCATGAGCGACAGTTAAACCGGGCACAATGGAAATTTCTTCGCCTGCGTCCTGCAAATTTTCCAACCATACGGCTGGCGCAGTTCGCCAGTCTTTTACAGAAGCAGAAAAATATAGTGAGCAAATTACTGGAAGCCGAAACGTACGAAGACTTGAAAGCACTCTTTTCGGTTCGTCAGTCAGACTACTGGCAGAATCATTACCAGGCCGGTAAAATTTCGCGCGATGAAGTTGCTACACTGGGCGATATAAGCATCGATAACATTATCGTAAACACGGTAGTGCCTTTGCTGGCTGCATACGGAAAGCTGAAAGACGATGGTGCATACCTGGAACGAGCCGCAACTATATTACAACAAGTACCTGCTGAATGGAATTTCATTACCCGGCGATGGGCAACTGTAGGCATTAAACCCGCTACTGCGTTCGACTCGCAGGCACTAATTGAACTCTATACCAATTTTTGTTCTAAGCACAGATGTTTAGATTGCAACATCGGAGCCTCGTTGCTTAAACCGATCCGTAAATGATAATCATCGCTGTTGCCAATGGTATAGTATTACTCGCCATCGCGTACCTGTTGTGGAAACGCGAAGATGCTTTTCTGAAGAAAGTATATTGGCCGGCACTTATCTTCAAGCTGCTGTGTGGTATAGGGCTGGGCCTGCTATACCAATATTACTATACTGTAGGTGATACATTTGGTTATTATAAAGACGGTATACGACTTGCCGATCTCGCGCAGACCGATTTCTCTGCCTATGTAGAGTTTTTATGGAAAGGGAATAAGAAGTATGCTATATGGCACGAGCTGAATTTTCAGCGACCCCGCGCTACATTCATGAGTAAAATAGCGAGTGTACTATGCCTGCTTACCAGCAATAATTATTGGTTAATATCACTTTACTTATCGTTCATATCCTTTATAGCGAGCTGGTATCTAGTAAAACAGATCATCCGTATCCATGCGTCTCTTATGTTACCGTCAGTTGTTGCTTTTCTGTTTTTGCCAACAGCAGTATTCTGGTCATCCGGATTAATCAAGGAAAGCATTGCTATGGCAGCGCTATATTTTCTGGCGGCTATAGTAGTGAAGCTGTGGCTGAACGATAGGGTAAAAGTATATGCATGGATAGTAGTGCCGCTGGCATTATGGGTACTTTGGAATTTAAAATATTATTACCTCGCAGTATTCTTACCCATCGCAGTTACAGCGTTGGTCATGAAATACATGATGGTGCCGCGATTAAAATACAGGCAGTGGTATATATTGTTGATCGTGTGGAGTATCATATTTGTGGTTCCGTTGTGGGTGGCCAGCAAGGTGCATCCTAATTTTTACCCCGAGCGTTTCATGCATGTAATTGTAGAGAACTATCGGCAGTTTACGCTCGTGTCTTCTCCCGGAGATTTCATTGTATACCCGTCACTACAGCCCAAAGTTGAAAGTATACTTTCATACGCCCCGAAAGCATTGTTCTCCGGTCTGTTCCGCCCGCTGGTATGGGAAGCTCGCACCGGTTTTCAATTTCTCGTAGCGATAGAAAATCTCCTGTTAATCGTGTTGTTTGTAACATCTCTCTCCAAACTGAAAGAACTTTTTGGCTCCGCACAGCGATTGCTGGTCTTTTCTACGGCCGTGTATGTTATACTGCTCTGTATATTCCTGGCACTGTCTACACCTAACTACGGAACGTTGTCGCGTTACAAAGCAGGGTTCCTGTCGTTCTTCTTTCTTCTGGTAACCTGCAACAATCCGTTGGTAAATCGACTGAAACGTTTTGTGCAAAGTTGATATTTGTTTGTTCGGTAGATACCTGAAATTTATTTTTGCTACACTTAAAAGTGTCTATGGAGAATCCAGTAATCATTTTCGGAGCGAACCATCTGGGGCGTGCAGCGAAAGAAGTATTTGAAGCAAATGGTAATGTGGTGTATTGTTTCCTCGATGATGATAAGAAACTTCACAACACAGAAATTGATAATATAACCGTGCTGGGAAGCACCGATGATGATGGCTTTCTGAAACTCATCGGTAAAAAATGTGAAGCCTTCGTTGCCGAAGATGATAACAAGGTGCGCAAGAGCCTTGTTAAGATGCTCCAGGAAGTACGGCATGTGCAGCCCGTAAACGGAGTACATCCTTCAGCGATCATAGCTTCTTCTTCGGATATGGGCCACGGTAATTTTGTCGACCAGGGAGTAAAGATCGGAGCCGGTGCAAGCCTGGGCAATCATTGCCTGTTGCAGGCAGGCGCTATCATTGGTGCTGAAGTAAAACTGGGCGACCTGGTGCAGATCGGTGCCGGCAGTGTTATCGGTGCCGGTGTTGAACTGGAGGATGAAGCATTTATTGGTTCCGGAGTAACCATCGTAGCCGGTATAACCATTGGTAAAGGTGCGCGGGTGGGAGCAGGCTCGGTTGTGATTGCTCCTGTAAAAGCTGGAGAAACTGTGTTCGGTAATCCGGCTCAGAAAGTAAATAGTTAATCGGTATAAATTTTTCTAACAACAGGTGAAGTCACCGGCAATATGCCAAAGATCTCAGAAACCGATTTGATCCTGAATAAGGATGGTAGCGTCTATCATCTTAATTTACTCCCCAAGCACTTATCCGATATTATCATTACAGTTGGTGACCCCGGCAGGGTATACCGCGTAAGCGAGCACTTCGATGATATAGAATTTGAAATGAACAAGCGTGAGTTCATCACGCACGTGGGTACCTATAAAGATAAACGCATCACGGTGATCAGCACGGGTATGGGTACTGATAATATAGAGATACTCTTGACTGAACTCGATGCGCTGGTTAACATCGATCTGAAAACGCGGGAAGTTAAAAACAAGAAGAAGAAACTGAAGATCATTCGCATCGGTACTTCCGGTGCTTTACAGGATGACGTTCCGCTGGACTCACACCTCGTAACCGATTATGCTGTTGGTCTCGATAACCTGATGGCATTCTATAATCTTGAGATGAATGCGTTCGAACAGGAGATCGCTGCTGACATCTTACAGAAAACAAAATTGCCATCGCAGCCCTATGTTATTCAAGGCTCTGAAACTTTGCGCGAGCAGTTTGGTGAAGGCATGATCATCGGTAATACGGTAACAACTCCCGGGTTCTATGCACCACAAGGCCGCACGCTGCGTGCACCAATAAAGTATAAAACGCTGCTGGAAGACCTGAACTATTATCACAATAAAAGCAGTGATTTCTGGTTGACAAATTTTGAAATGGAAACGGCCGGCTACTATGCGATGGCCCGGCTGCTCGGGCATGAAGTGCTAAGTGTTAACGCGATCATCGCGAACCGTGTGAAGAATAAATTCTCGAAAGATCCCAACAAAGTGATCGATGCGCTGATCAAACGCGTACTCGACCGGATCTAGAGCGGATCAAAAAGTAAATATATACCCGCCACAATTGTTGTACACTTGTGGTAAAGATTCTCTACAATCACCCGTCCCGGGTAAATATACCTTTCGGGATCAGGGGTAATCACTTATTTGTTAATCGTAAAAAGAATTGGCCTCTAACCCAGTGCTGCTTTCCTATACGATTAACAAATAACCGATAACGATTTCTTCGAACTACATAAAGGCAGTGCTGTCCATACGCATAATCTGCTTGCCGGAAGTCAACGGGTCATCATTGTAGAAGCCCGACAGAATCCGGTGTGCGATCTGTTCAATGATCAGCTCATCGTCAGTTTTACCTTCTTTTCCTCGCCAGAAGATGCGGTCCGGGTGGCGCTTCATATCTTCTACATAGTACTTGGCACGGGTATATTGTTCATCCGTGAAGGTAATTGTAAAGCAGGTTCTTACTTTATGTGTTTCCATAATGATGTGCGGAGGGCAATTGATATGCCAGTTAAATTCCTGTGAATTTTAAAAAAAAGACCGTTGGTCTACACGGTCGCGCCCGCAGACGAGCGAATTTGTCCGCAGGTGGGACGGGGACCCGGT
>CAMLLI010000092.1 GCA_946480685.1 uncultured Flammeovirgaceae bacterium
CCCGTGTGGCCCCAGAAGAATATAAACTCCAGCTTCTCGCCTTGATCAAATCTATCCGTAAGCCATTTTATATCATACTTCATACATGCAAATCAATTTCAAATTACGCGAATAAAAAATATTACCCACAGAGCTCCCAGATCAACGCAGACTTTTTTATCACTGTACACTAAGAATATATTGAGAATATATTCTCGCATCCTACTCAATGCCTATACCGTCAGTCTGCAATATTGTTCTGCGTCAATCAGCGTCATCCGCAGGCCCACTGCATTTGCCCGCTCGCGGACGAACCCGTACAGAAGCGTCCATCCCCCAGCTTGGGAAATCGCGCTTCCCGCTCACAATTTCTGCACTTTTTTTCATGGCACTACTATTGACCTTACGCGTAGCAAATCTCATAACCTATGTTCAAGAGCTACTTCATTACGGGCCTACGCAACCTGCTGAAGCAAAAAGGATATTCATTTATCAAGATCATCGGGCTGGCATTCGGACTCACCGCGAGTATGATTATATACCTGTACGTTGCCGAAGATCTTTCCTACGATACATTTCACACCAACTATACGCGCATTGTACGCCTGCTCACCATCGATAGTGCTGAAGGTGTAAGCAGCAAACTGGTTGGTGTTACACAACCTCGCCTCGCACCGGCTGCAGAAGAGGAATTACCGGAAGTAATAAAAAGTGCACGCCTTACCGGCGGTGGCCGCTATGATTTAAGCTACCAGGATAAACCTTTGAAATGTGAAGCCGCCTTCCGTGCCGACCCTGCTATATTTGAAGTATTCGATTTCAAGATCATTGATGGCGCCACAACGGGTGCGCTGGATAAACCGGGCTCCATCGTGATCACAGAAACGCTCGCCAAGAAAATTTTCGGCAGTGAAAATCCGATCGGTAAAACGGTGAAGCTCAACCAAAACACCGACCTGAATGTAACGGCTGTACTTGCCGATCTTCCCAAAAATTCACATTTGCAATTTGATCTGCTGCATTCGCTTGTACCGGGACAAAATGAAGATGGCCTGCGACAGGCGCTCGACACGTGGCAAGGTATATTTTGCTTCTCGTACTTGCTGCTCGATAAACCGGTTGACCCTGCTGACCTGAACGCAAAACTGAAAGCCATCAGCACCAAGAACAACGCATACGAATTCTTTACACCTGTAGTGCAGCCGTTGCAGGATGTTCACTTGAAATCAAAAGAAATTCTCTTTGAGACAAACGCTAATAAATCGGATGTATTGAATGTATATGTACTCTCCACCATTGCTATACTGATTCTGATACTGGCAGCCGTAAACTTCATGAACCTGGTTACGGCCAAGTCAACCGGACGCGCGAAGGAAGTAGGCATGCGCAAAGTAATTGGCGCTGTACGCCAGCAACTTATTGCGCAGCACCTTATCGAATCGATACTGGTAACCTGTGTAGCGGCATTGCTGGCCGTTGCTGCTGTGCTGGTAGCCGTACCGTTGCTTAACAGCACGTACCACCGGTTTGCCGATGTAACGGTACTCATGCAGCCACAAAGTATCGCGATGCTTGCAGGGCTGGTGTTGATCGTAGGTACATTAGCGGGACTATATCCTGCGTTTGTACTCTCATCCTTTAAACCTATACTGGTACTGAAAGGCTCATTCAAGAATTCAGCCGGCGGTATACGGTTGCGTAAGGCACTGGTCGTGCTTCAGTTTACAATCTCCATTGCACTTATGGTCGGTACCGGTATAGTATATCAGCAAATGCGGTTCATATATACTACCGACCTCGGCTACAGTCGCGAGCAGGTAATAACGTTGCAGCAGAACGGGCAGATTGTTGCCAATGCCACCACGTTGAAAAATGAATTGCTGCACAACCCCAATATAGTGGCTGCCGGTACTTCATCTTCCCGCATGGGACAACAGTTGGGACGCACCAATATTTTCCCCGAGGGTGCCATCAGTGCCGAGACGAATATCATTACCAGTATTATGGTAGCGGACGAAAGCTTTATACCTACGATGGGTATAAAAGTTCTGGATGGACGAAACTTCTCACTCGACTACGATGATTCGCTTTCGATGATCATTAACGAGGAGATGGCACGCTTCCTCAAATGGAAAGATCCGGTTGGTAAAAAGATAAGTTTACAATCCGGTGCCACCATCAACGATCTCACCACCTATACCGTGGTGGGCGTTGTAAAAGATTTTCACTTCGCTACTATACGCCATAAACTCGAACCATTGTTCATGCTCTATAATAAGGATAACGGATCGATGGCGGTGAAAGTGAAATCAGCGAATATGAAAGAGACCATGGCATTTATAGAAGACACGTGGAAGAAAATAAACCCGGGCACTACGTTCGAGTATGCTTTCCTCGATGAACAATTCGCCAACCTGTATCGGAATGAACAGGCCTTCGCCAGTATGTTCACACACTTCACAACACTGGCCATGATCATTGCCGGCCTGGGTCTCTTTGCACTCTCCGCGTTTACAGCTGAACAACGCAGAAAAGAGATTGGCATACGCAAGGTACTGGGTGCCAGCAACGGCACCATCCTGTATAAATTATCAGCAGAGTTTATACAACTCATCTTTGTATCGTTTATCGTAGCCAGCGTCATTGCATACTTCGTGATGAACCAGTGGCTGGCCGACTTTCAATATAGCATCTCGATCGGAGCGGGTACTTTTATTATAGCGGGTATAGCATCGATCGTAATCGCGTTGCTTACCATCAGCTTCCAGGCACTGAAGGCGGCCCTCAGCAATCCGGTGGATGCCCTTCGCAGCGAATAGTTTTTAGTTAACATAGTGAATTCCATAGCCGTGGTCTCGTACATCAGCAGCATCCATTCTGATTGTATGGAGACCGCTGGCTGCGGACCATGATGTACTATCCATTTTGGAGCCGTATATTCACACCGTAAATCGGTATGATAAAAAGCTACTTGTCCATAGCGTTACGGTATATGCTTCGGCACAAAGGCTTCTCGTTCATAAACATTGCCGGACTTACCATCGGCATTGCGTGTAGCCTTCTCATTGTGTTATACCTCCATGATGAACTAAGCTATGATACCTTCCACCCGAATGCCAATCGTATATACCGTGTCGCGTTTCGTGGCATGTTGCAGGGCAAAAAAGTATTATCGGTATATACTGCAGCTCCGCTGGCAAAGACACTTCAACGCGAAAGCAGTGCTGTGGAATCTGTCACACGATTGGCAAGCTGGGCTACATTTCCGATGCGCTATGAAGATCGGTCCTTTACCGAGCCCAATCTTTTATTAGCAGATTCAAACTTCTTTCACTTCTTTAATTTTCAATTGATAGAAGGTGATCCCGATGAAGTATTGCGCGGCCAACGTAAACTGGTGATTACCGAATCTACAGCCCAACGTTACTTCGACTATAAAGGCCCTGGCGATAGAACACCGATCGGAAAAACGATGGTGCTGGCACAGGGATATACTGTACAAGTAAGCGGCATTGCTGCTGATCCTCCGGCCAACAGCCACTTTCACTTCACCGGTATACTTTCGCTTACTTCGTGGGGCGATGTGCACACCTCGAACTGGGTAACCGGACGCACCATCACTTATTTCAAACTCAAGCCCGATGCTACCATCAAACCGGTTGATGAAATGCTGCATGCTTTTGTCAAGAAGCATGTAGATCCGGAACTGGAAGAATTGAGAAGAGTAAATATTGATCAGTCAAAAATACAAGGCAACGAGATTGCATTTTTTACACAACGTCTCACGGATATACATCTCTACTCGCGTTTTACCGATGAGATTGAGACCAACGGTAACATTCAGTATATATACCTCTTCAGTGCTATAGCAGCCTTCATCACGTTACTGGCTTGCATTAACTTTATGAATCTGTCAACGGCACGTTCGGCCAGTCGCGCGAAAGAAGTTGGGGTGCGTAAAACGGTTGGCGCACCGGTATCTCGTCTCATTGGTCAGTTCATGCTCGAATCGTTCTTCTATATAGTGATTGCCGTACTGCTGGCATTATTCATCGTCAGTATATTGCTTCTGCCTTTCAATATACTTGCCGAGAAACAACTGAGCATGCGTGTGTTTCTGTCACCGCTGTTCTTCACAGGGCTCCCTATCTTCGCGATCATTGTAGGTTTACTCGCAGGAAGTTACCCGGCATTCTATCTTACAACCTTCTCGCCTATTGAAGTAATGAAGGGACGCATTCGTTCGCGCAGGCGCACGTATGGTATACGCAATGCACTGGTTGTATTCCAGTTCTTTATTTCATCGGGGTTGATCATTGCTACGCTGGTGGTATATCAACAACTGCAATATATACAGAAGGCAAGTCTCGGGTTCGATAAGAGTAACCTGGTAAACCTGTTGCATACGCGTAACCTTGGTGAGAACGGTGCTGCGTTTAAAAAAGAATTACTGCAACATGAATCCATCGTAGCCGCGAGCTATTGCAATCGCCTCCCTCCCAACATCGACTGGCAATTTGTATTCAGTACTACCGACCCGGCCCGCGACTATATGTTAAATGTGTATGAGATGGACTACGATCACATGCGCACGATGAAGTATAAAATGATCACCGGCAGGTTCTTCTCTCCCGAGTTTCCATCCGATTCAACAGCAATGATCCTCAACGAGACGGCTGCGGAAAAGATGGGTATAAAAACACTGGCCGGTAAAACATTGTGGAGTATATATGGCGGACATGAAAAAGCGGTTGAACACGAAGTGATCGGTATCATGCAGGACTTCAACTTTCAATCGTTGAAAGATCCGATCCAGCCGATGGCGATTGTATTGGGCAAGCAACCGAACTGGGAGATGGCAATCCGTATACAGGGAACCCACGTTGAGCAAACGCTCGATACCATTCGAAGTCTTTGGAAAAAACATTCACCTGAGGCCGCCTTCGAATATACTTTCCTCGACCGGAATTTTGAACGCAAGCACCAAACCGAAAGGCGCATCGGCCAGCTTTTTCTGATCTTTACAGTACTCGCTTTTTTTATAGCCTGCCTGGGTCTGGTAGGTCTTGCCAATTTCATGGCGGAACAACGAACAAAAGAAATCGGCATTCGTAAAGTGATGGGTGCAACAGAACGCAGCATCATTCGTTTACTCAATAAAGATTTCCTGAAGCTGGTATTGATTGCTAACCTCCTCGCCTGGCCCATCAGCGGATGGCTCATGCACATCTGGCTAAAGCAATTCGCCTATCATATCGAACCGGCATGGTGGATATTTATAGTAGCCGGTCTCGCTACATTTACCATCGCCTTCTTCTCGGTCAGTTACCGCGCCTGGAAAGCTTCACAGGGCAACCCGGTTAATTCCCTTCGTGACGAGTAATAACGTTAACCGTTATTAGTAAATACGGATAACAGATAAACTTATAACGATTAACTTTTAATTGACGCATAGGGGTAAACACCAGGTCGGCTGTCTGGGATAAAACACTACTATAAGGATTTATGAAAATGATTAAAATTACCCTCGCCTCGCTTCTGTTCGCTGTAGCTACTATTTCATACGGACAAGAAGAAATTACGAAAGACCTCCGTTCCTTTAACCGGGTTATTGCTTCTCCGAAGATCAATGTTATTCTTGAAGAAGGTGATCACGAAAGTATTCGCATGGTATATTCCAACGTATCAGCCGATAAGATCAATATCGAAGTGAAAGGAAAAACACTTCGTCTTTACCTGGACGATGCCAAGGTAACAGACAAACTAGAACGTGAGCACTGGGGAAAAAACAGTGTCTATAGAAATGCTACGGTAACAGCATACGTTACCTATCGCCAGTTGAAACATCTTGAAATTCGCGGAGCACAGGAACTTACCTGCAAGAGCGAACTGAAAGCAAAGAAGTTCAAACTGAAAGCGTATGGTGAAAACGAAATAACGTTAGCCGGTATAAAAACAGAGTATCTAAAGACCAGCTTCTACGGTCAGAATGATCTGAAAATAAAAGGCGGCACAGCCGAATACCAGAAGTACAGACTCTTCGGTGAGAACAAGATCGATACACAAGCCTTAAAGAGTTTCTCCACCATTACGAATATATATGGTGAGAGCAAAATCAAACTCACTACACAAGACGAACTTCGTGTAAATTCCTTTGGTGAATCACGCGTATCCTACAACGGAGACGCCCAGGTAAGCAAAGGACTTATTTTTGGAAGAACACACATCGACAAAATCTACTAGCAGTGTTGGTGCCAGAGGCTAGTAGCTCGCTGCTATCTTTGAGGCTGCGAGCTACTAGCTTCCAGCTACTAGTCTGCTTGGTCATAATTTATTCCGATACTCGCTTTTGGCAACACACTTAGAGTAATCGATTCACTCGCAGCTCAACGCTCGCGGCTCATAGCTGTTTATCTAAAATTCCAGCCGCCAGCAACTTGCAGCCAGCAGCCGTCTTACTTATTACTCTCGCAGCTCAAAGCTCGCGGCTCGAAGCTATTTACTTAAATTTTCCAGTCGCCTGTAGCCAGCAGCTTCTTCACAGCTCGGGGTTCGCGGTTAATTTCAGTTTTTCTACAGCAAACGTCTCCATCGCCTTATATACTTCTTCGTAGTTTGGATTTGTGAGTGAAGAGCCGATTACGTGTCTGCCGGCATCGGGGAAGGCTACAGTTTGTTTTAATTCTGCCGGTGTGGCCAACTTCTCGTTCATGTCGAGCATGGCGCTTACTTTTACCTGTGGATCCTGTTCTTCTTCGTTTTTGTAATAGTATAGCGTGAGGGAAGGTTGTTTAACGCGTTTGAATGTTTCTTCCGTCATGGTGGATTCAACCAGTTCTTCCAGTTGTGTCGTTGCCTCGAGTCTGTATTGTGTATACCAGTATTTCGCCTGCTCCTCGGTGTCGCCTTCAGATATACTATATTTTCCACCCTTTACTGCGCGTACGATATATAGTCCCCAGGGATCGTTTAATAAAAACGCAGCACCGCTGTTGATCGCAATGTTTGGCGAAAGATTGATGAGTGCATGTACATCGTTCGGATATTCAGCCGCCAGTTTCAATGCCAGCGTGCCCCCGGTAGATGTGCTTACGAGGATAACTTTATCGCCCAGCTTCTTGCCGATCGCCAAAGCTTGCTTGGCGCTTTCCCATAATCTGTCGGGAGTAAAATTCACCAAGGCATCCGTTGTATCAATGCCATGATCAGCCAGTCGCGACAGGTATAGATTGCAATGAAATCTTTCAGCAAATTGTTCATGTATTGGAGATCCTTCCATCTGACTCGCAGTGAATCCGTGCAGGTATACTATAGCATACGGAGTCTTCGTGCGCGTGCTGTCATTCCAGACAATAAGTGCTTCATTATTTGGTTTCAGTTTATGCTTTGCCTCGTTGGCTGCTACGTATTGTTCCAACGCCTGAGCACCGTCAGGCACCTGAGGCAACGTAAGGCTAAATACCGGAGTAGCCGGCTTGGGACCCAGGAAATAAATTCCCACCAACAACAAGATAGGAAAGGTAATTTTAATGATACGCTTCGAAGTCATACGGGTAGATTTGGTTAAAGATAGTCAAAATTAGCTATGAGCAGTAGGGAGCGGCTGGCTGCTGGCTGCTGGAAGATTGTTGATTTAAAAAGCTGCGAGCCATGAGCTTTGAGCTGCGAGTAAGAAGTAAGAAGCCAGAAGTAAGAAGTAAGAATTGGGATAGTGGCTTTTTGGCGGGTAAGCTTATGGCTATATATATCTACATTAGATTTTGTTACCTGACAAAAGTCACCCAAATCGTTTTAGTTAATTTATATAGTGTTACTCAGTTTTGCAGGGCAGCAAAAAACTTTTAAACCTATAGCAATCTACCAGCAACTAGCAGCTAGCAGCCAGAAGCTTTTCAAACATTGTCCCAATGTCTCTACAAACACAACGGTATATCTACACGAAATCGTCTTCTACTTACACACACGTTTTCGCTTGTCGGGTGTAATAAAATGTATAAAGTTTTGTTGCTCGCAGTAAACCTTAGGTGTTTTCTTTGCGTATGGTTAAGTGTAGGGATTTTTTAACCGATGTTACCAACATATAAATATATACCTGCACAAAAGGTTGTATCGAAGTTATACATAGCACCCATACAATCTTTTAAACTTAAACGCTGTGTACAACTTTACTATTAAGAACAATGAATTGGACAACATTATATATCACCGGAAGGTCCGACTTCAGAAATGAAGTTCTGCGAAAACTGGAACATTCCCGTATCAACTTTATGCCTGGTTATACTGGTGGCGGAGCGGATACACGTGATGTACATGAGATGTACTGGATCGATGAGAAGACTGACCTTCGTGAATTGAAGGAAGCAATCGGTAGCAAATTGATCTGGAAGTACAGACTACGGTTCTACATTACGCTGGAAGATTTTATCGAGTCAAGAACAGCCAAAGACAAGGATAAATTTACACCGGAAGAAATTGAACTGATCAACTACATGCACGAGCACGAAATGTAAGGTCATCGATGAAAAGTGACTTTACACTTTTCTTTTTCGCTCCGCTTTAAAAGCCCATCAAAACATCTGTTGCAACATCTCTTATCATCCGCGCGACAGAACAGAACCTCAAACAAGAACACTTTCTTCCCGAAGATCCAGCAGGCGGTTAGCCAGCGGACGGTCACAGAGTTTTCCATCGCGTATGCCGGCATAGTCTGCAAAGGAACTGAACGGCCAGTCTTCAAGTTTCTCTACCAAGCGCGTTCTTACAGGACTTTGATGTATATACCGGAATGCTATTGCGGCATGCTCACGGTCGTCTGACACGCAGACTGCTTTTGTGCGTTGCAGGAAAAGTCCTACGCTTTTTCCCTCCTGTTCACTTACCGTGTGCGTATACGAACTCAATAATTGGCGCATCGCCTGTGAAAACTGCTGACGTTTAAAGCCGGTTTCTTCCGTTACCTGTACGGATGTTTCATTGGCATGAACCAAAAAATGAAAATGCGTAGGCATTAAACACCACGCCAGTATATCAGCGTGTGGCTTGAGGTAAAGACGGGTTCTCTTCAAAAAAAGCCGGTAGTCTTCCGAAGAGAAGAATATACGTTCGCGACTGTTACCGCGATTATATACATGATAAATACTTCCTGCTGTTAGCTGCATGTAACGGTGGTTTATAGAGCAAACGGTCCAAATATAGCAAATGCATACCAGCACACTATACCTGATTTTTCAAGTATATACTTCAGAAGCCTAGTTTGAGACCTTGCTTCATCGCTCGCTCGTATTTCTTTTTATCGAACCGATACAGAAATGGAGCTTTGTGTGCGCCACCAGTCTTGCGTTCCTTCAGTCGTTCGAGAATACCAAGACTCAGCATTTTCTTTTGAAAATTTCTTCGATCAAGTTTTTTATCCAGGATGGTCTCGTAAAGGCGCTGCAATTCCGGCATAGTAAATTTCTCCTGCAGCAAACTATAGCCTACCGGGTGATCGTTGAGACTCGAGCGTAATTTGTCCAGCGCTTTCTCTACCATTTCATTGTGATCGTAGATCAGGGCCGGCACTTTATGTATATCCCACCAATGGCACGCATCACTCAGCCAGTC
>CAMLLI010000093.1 GCA_946480685.1 uncultured Flammeovirgaceae bacterium
GTATATCTAGAGATTGAAACTGTATACTGGTCCGGTATCATCCTTACAACCATTCGGTCCGTTGAAGTCGGATGAAACCTGAACAGATTTGTGATTGACATGAACTATTTGCTGATCATTTTGGGTTTGCCCAAACACAGTCTGACCGCAAAATGCAAGTATCGTGAGTAATACTGCTAAAAGTATGCGATATTTCGGATTCAAAATTATTGAGGTTTAGGATTGAACAATGCTAATATACAACGATAAAGCAATAATTCAACAAAACTTTATCTTTATTTTGATTATTAGCTAGTTAGAGTGTTTTACTTAATGGTTGAATTGCAGTGAAATTCGAAGAAATAAAGGCCAAGCTCGAAGCTTACAAAGCCGAAGACAAGAAGCTGTTCACGACTTCATCGTTTCAGTCGCACAGTCTGGTATTGCTACATATACTGAGTCGTATCGATAAATCTATACCGGTATATTTCATCAATACAGGATTTCACTTCCCGGAGACGGTGCAGTTCCGTGACTATATAGGCAATGCTTTTGGACTAAATATAGTCGACCTTAAATCCGATGTGCCCAAGTTTATGCAGCGTGATGCAGAAGGACGCTTGCTCTTCACTTCCGATCCTGATCATTGCTGCTACCTGAATAAAACCCAGCCAACGGATGCCATACTGCTTTCGCATGATATATGGATCAATGGGGTACGTGCCGACCAGAGTGCTGTGCGTGCCGCGATGAAAGTAGAACAACCCGCCAAGCACGGATGTATACGCTTTCACCCGATGCTCGACTGGAACGCCAAGATGATCTGGCAGTATCAGAAGGAGTATAATTTACCCAAGCACCCGCTGGAAGAAAAAGGATACATCAGTATAGGATGTGAACCTTGCACCCGTAAATTAGACCCCGAAATGCAGGAGCGTGAAGCACGCTGGTTCGGTATGAACAAAGTAGAATGCGGCCTGCATACAGATTTAATCAACAAGTAGTATCTCAACCCCATCATGAAAGTATTAGTTACCGGAGGTGCCGGATATATAGGCACTGAGTTGATCAGTGCGCTGATTGCAAAACCAGAAGTAGATCAAGTAATTGTATACGATAACCTGAGTCGTCCGAACTATAATATGTTTCTCGGGCTGCGCCTGCAGAAGCACGCGAAGATAACTTTTGTAAAGGGCGAACTGCTGGATACGCGGGCACTCCGTAAAGTTTTGAAAGGTGTAGACGTAGTATATCACCTCGCTGCAAAAGTAACGACTCCTTTCGCGAATGCTGATGCGCATTCCATTGAACAGGTAAACCACTGGGGCACGGCCGAGCTTGTATATGCCGTAGAGGAAAGTACCGTTAAACGATTTATATATACCAGCAGTACAGGTGTTTATGGTTCATCCAAAGAAGCGGCTGATGAATTGACCGCCCCGGATCCACAAACACTATATGCCATCTCCAAGCTGCGTGGCGAAGAACATGTAAGAAGACTTTCTGACAAGATCGATACCTATATCATGCGTTGTGGTAATGTGTATGGCTATAGCCGCAGCATGCGCTTCGATGCCGTTATCAATAAATTTGCTTTCGAAGCAAACTTCATGAAACTGATTACTATACAGGGCGATGGCAAACAATCACGCACGTTCATACACATCGATATGCTGGCAAATGCACTTGCCAACCTGTTAACGGCACAACTTGCCAATGGCACCTACAATCTGGTGGACCGCAATCTGAAAGTAATCGATATACTTGATGCGCTGAAAGAACTGATCCCTCCGCTGGAATTTATTTTTATCAACCAGCATCTTCGTTTACACGAGCTGAATGTTAAGGTAAATCAGCAGGTAAATGATATATTGGGGGTTGCAAACAACAGATCGTTGAAGGAAGAACTGGAGGAGTTCCTCCTGAAATTCAGTTACTGAGTTCGACATTCTGTTTTTTTACTAACCCCGCTGCATGCAAAATATAGCTACAGTTATAATTCTGCTTGCCGTAGTCACTGCGTTGGCAGAGGTAACGGATAAGATCAGAGTACCATATCCTATTCTTCTGGTAATAGCCGGTATTGTCATTGGGATGATTCCGGGGATGCCTTCTATTTCTCTTGATCCTGAAGTTGTTTTTCTGGTCTTCCTTCCGCCCGTATTATACTCGGCTGCCTGGAATACATCATGGCCCGACTTTCGCGCGGCCAAGCGACCGATAACATTACTTGCTATAGGATGTGTGATCTTTACTACCTGTGCAGTAGCATGGGTAGCACACATGGTTATTCCGGGTTTCGATTGGGCAGAGTCTTTTGTACTAGGTGCGATCATTTCTCCACCGGATGCCGTGGCCGCTACAGCAGCGACCAAAGGTTTAAGTGTACCCAAACGCGTTATTACTATCCTTGAGGGAGAAAGTCTTGTAAATGACGCTACCGGTCTGATTGCGTATAGATATGCCGTTGCAGCCGTAGCAACCGGAGCGTTCAATTTGTGGAGTGCGGGTATTCAGTTCGTTGTGGTTGCTACCGGTGGTATAGTGCTGGGATTGGTTGTAGGCTTAGTCTTTAAGTGGATACATAAATTTACACCTCACAATCCTACCACCGATACAACGCTTACATTCCTGGCACCCTTTGTTGCATATTTAGGAGCAGAGTCCATGCATCTTTCCGGTGTACTCGCGGTGGTTGTTGCAGGTTTATATGTGAGCTGGGCTTCGAGTGAAGTCTTTTCTCAACAGACACGCTTGCAGGCATATGGTTCATGGAACACCGTGCTCTTTATTTTGAATGGCGTCATCTTCATTCTGATAGGATTACAACTCCCCGAGATTGTTAAGAACATCGGTGCTAATTCTGTATGGGCATGGAAGTATGCTTTTATCATTAGTGTAGCAGTGATCATCGGTCGTATTATATGGGTGTATCCCGGAACATATATACCGCGCTGGCTCAGCAAACGCATTCGCGAGCGAGAGCCCGACACCGACATTAAACTCACCACCATTGTAGCATGGTCGGGTATGCGGGGCGTTGTGTCCCTGGCTGCTGCATTGGCATTGCCACTTACCGTGAACGGGTCCACTCCGTTTCCACATCGGAACCTTATCATCTTTCTTACCTTCAGTGTTATCTTCTCAACGCTTGTGTTACAAGGACTAACGCTTCGTCCGTTGATCAATTGGCTGGGTATACAATCGGATGGTAAAGATCACCGGGATGAACAACGCGCGCGTCTGGTACTGGCTTCTTCTGTGATTGAACACATCGAAGAGAATTATGCGCTCACATTAAGTGATGAAGTGCTGAACCAGATCAAAACGAAGTACGAGATCCGCATTCAGCGATTACGGAAAGATGAGACTGAACAGCGTCTCAACGAAGAACAGATTCGAGAATTCCACAGGCTTCAGCAGGAGCTGTTACATAAAGAGCGTGCAGATCTTATTCGCATGCGCAGAGAAGGTGCCATCAGCGATGAAGTACTTCGGAGAATCGAGTACGAACTTGACCTGGAAGAAACCCGACTCATCCTGGAAAGCGGTCTCGCTTAAAATATACCATTGGCTTCCCCTATATAGCGCTCGTCAGAAATCAATTCTTTCGGGGTTGAATTTTAGTGTACTTGCAGCACTGTAAATAACTCATATATAGTTAACTAACCCAAATCTGAAAAGGTATTTATGAAGAAACTGTTAGTCCTGGCATTGGCGCTGGCACCGCAGCTATTGATGGCGCAGGCCAAGCTCGTTGAAAAAGTTGAGCAGAAGGGAGACCAGGTTGTTATTCCCTATGAAAAGTATGTATTGCCCAATGGGCTTACGGTAATTGTACATGAAGATCACAGCGATCCGATTGTGCATGTTGATGTAACGTATCACGTAGGATCTGCGCGTGAAGAAATTGGTAAGTCAGGCTTCGCGCACTTCTTCGAACACATGATGTTCCAGGGAAGTGATAACGTTGGTGATGAGCAACACTTTAAGATCGTAACTGAATCAGGCGGAACATTGAACGGAACTACGAACCGCGATCGCACCAATTATTTCGAAACCGTTCCGAGCAATCAGCTTGAAAAAATGCTGTGGCTTGAGGCGGATCGCATGGGCTTTTTACTCGATGCGGTAACACAGAAGAAATTCGAGATACAGCGCGCGACAGTAAAGAACGAACGCGGACAAAATTATGATAACCGTCCGTATGGATTAGTAGGCGAGACCATTGCGCGCAATCTATACCCGTATGGTCATCCTTACTCGTGGTTAACGATCGGCTACATTGAAGATCTGAATCGTGTTAACGTAAATGACCTGAAGAATTTCTTTCTCCGCTGGTACGGACCGAACAATGCAACGGTAACGGTAGGCGGTGATGTGAAAGCTGCCGATGTAGTAAAGCTTGCCGAAAAATACTTCGGTTCTATACCGAAAGGTCCTGAAGTACAGAACATGAAACTGCCTGCACCGGTAGTTAGCAGCGATCGCTATGCAACGTTGGTTGATAACTATGCGCGTCTGCCACAACTTGTTATTACATACCCAACCGTACCAAGCTATCATCCGGACGAACCGGCATTGGATTGTCTCGCGGAAATTTTAGGGCAAGGAAAGAACTCTATATTCTACCAGCAGATCGTAAAAGATCAAAAGGCGTTGAATGCTGTTGCGTTCAATAGCACAACCGAACTGGCGGGTGAGTTCCGACTCAATCTTACACCAGCCCCGAATGTATCGCTTGCTGAATCAAAGAAACTTATCGACAACGCTATAAAAGCTTTTGAGACTCGTGGTGTTACTGATGAAGATATCGAGAAGTTTAAAGGAAGCGTTCAGGCTCAGTTGATCTATAGCTTGCAAAGTGTATCCGGCAAAGTATCACAACTGGCGGCTTACCAGACATTTACCGGCAACCCGAACCGGATCGGTAAAGAACTCGAAGCCTATAACAAAGTTACCAAGGCAGACGTGATGCGGGTATACAATACCTATATAAAAGGAAAGTCGTCTGTAATACTGAGCGTTGTTACCAAAGGCAACGAAAGCAATATCGTAGCGCCTGAAAATTATACGGTGAATAAGGATGGTTACAAAGCACCAGACTATGGCTATAACGGGTTGAAATATACCAAGCCGACTGATAGTTTCGATCGTACAAAATTACCAGGTAACGGTCCAAACCCGGTGGTAAAAGTACCGGGCTTCTGGCGCAAAGACATTGATAAAGGTATACGCGTGATTGGAACCGAAAGTAAAGAATTACCAATCGTTACCTTATCCGTTACTGTTCCCGGTGGACATCTATTGATGGCAAAAGATACTTCGAAGACAGGTTTGCCAAGAATCTTTGCTTCGATGATGAACGAAGATACCAAGACATATTCAGCGGAACAGCTTCAGGCAGAGCTGCAGAAATTGGGAAGCTCGATAAATGTTACCAGCAGTCTCGATGGAATAACCTTCAACGTTCAATCTTTAACGAAGAACCTCGACAAAACGCTTGTGTTGCTGGAAGAGCGTATGCTGCGTCCGAAGTTTACACCGGAAGCTTTCGCGCGAATTCAGAAGCAGACGATCGAAGGTTTCAAACAACGTAAATCGCAGCCTGCAATTATTGCCAGCGAGCTATATACTAAACTTAACTATGGCAGTGATAACATTCTGGGCTTGAATGATGTGGGATCCGAGTATACCGTTAAGAATTTAACACTTAAAGATGTTGAAGACTACTATAACAACTATATCACATCAACCGGTGTGGATGTGGTGGTAGTGGGCGATGTGAAGCAGGCAACAATCCTCAGCAAACTCGATTTCCTCAAGAAACTTCCTGCTAAAGATGTAAAACTTGCTACGCCTGCAAAAGCTCCTGCTATCGAGAAGACTCGTATTTATATAGTAGATGTACCGAAAGCTGCGCAGACCGAATTTCGTGTAGGCTATGTTACTGGTTTGAAATACGATGCTACCGGTGAGTACTATAAAACAGGTTTGATGAACTACGCTTTGGGCGGAGCTTTCAACAGTCGTATAAACCTGAACCTGCGCGAAGACAAAGGCTGGACTTATGGTGCACGTTCCGGCTTTAGTGGTGATAAATATACCGGTGAGTTTGTATTCAGTGCTGGTATAAAAGCAGCTGCTACCGACAGTGCATTGGTGGAAGTATTGAAAGAGTTAAACACATACGCGAAGAGCGGTATACAGGACAGCGAACTTCTGTTCATGCGAAGTGCGATTGGTCAGCGTGATGCTTTGCGTTATGAAACTGGTTTCCAGAAAACTGCTTTCATCGCGAACATTCTACGCTATAATTTGCCGGGCAACTTTGTAGAGCAGCAAAGCAAAATCGTAAGTACCATTACGAAAGATGAGTTGAATAAACTCGCGACTCAGTGGATCGATACTTCCAAAATGAATATACTGCTGGTAGGCGATAAGGCTGCGATACTCCCCGCACTGAAACGTTTGGGTTACGAGATCATCGAGCTCGATGTGAACGGCAACAAAAAAGGAGTGATTAACTGATCACTCCCTATATATACTTGAAACAAAAAAGCGGGCTAGAAACCCGCTTTTGTTTTTATTAGCAATATTCATCAAATACTTCTACCAAGTGCTGGCCGATCATCTGGGCATTTCTGCCTTCGATGTGGTGGCGCTCTACGAAGTGTACCAGCTCGCCATCTTTAAACAAGGCTATAGCTGGAGATGATGGCGGGTAAGGCAGCGTATATTCTCTTGCTTTTGAAACCGCTTCTTTATCAACACCGGCAAATACAGTAGCCAGGTTATCTGGTTTTTTAGGAGATGACTGCAACGCCCACTTAACGCCTGGTCTTGCAGCTCCGGCAGCACAACCACAAACTGAGTTTATCACCAGCAGGATTGTTCCTTTCTTGTTTTGAAGGTAGCTATCTACTTCGTCAGAAGTTTTTAGTTCAGCAAATCCAGCGCTCGTCAGGTCGGTGCGCATGGGTGCTACTAATTGTTCGGGATACATAGTTTTATTGACAGTTAAATCTGATAGTATAACAAATTATAGAAATCCTAGTTCAAGTTTCGCAGCTTCACTCATCATGTCCTGCGAGTAGGGTGGATCAAAGGTAATCTCGACTTTCACATCGTTGATGCCTTCAATGGCTTTTATTTTTTGCTCGACTTCTCCTGGAATCACTTCAGCGGAAGGGCACGAAGGCGAAGTAAGCGTCATCTGGATGTATACATTGTTCACCGGGTAGATGTTGATCTCGTAAATCAGGCCTAACTCGTATACATCTACCGGAATTTCAGGATCGTAAACCGTTTTAATGGCTTGTATCACTTTATCCCGAAGCTCGGGAATTGTGGTTTGCGATACGTTCAGATTTTCAACCTGCTCACTCATGACTTAACTTCCATTTTGGTTTTAAAAGCAAGCGCATACAATTTCATTTGTTTGATCATGGCTGCAAAACCATTCGAACGCTGCGTGCCGATGAATCGTTCCATTCCGATCTTGTTCATAAAGTAAAGATCGGCATTCAGAATCGCATCCGGTGTCTGGCCGTTAAAGATACGCACCAGCAGACTTACCAATCCTTTTGTTATCGCGGTGTTGCTGTCGGCTGTAAAGTATAGCTTGTTGTCTTCCAGTTTGCCGGTTAACCATACTTTCGACTGACATCCCTTTACAACGTTATCTTCTGTTTTATCATTTTCAGGCATCACAGGTAATTTCTGGCCCAGCTCCATAATGTAGAAGACCGTCATTTCCATGTCACCATCCAGCAGCGAAAACTCACTTATGATCTCGTCTTGTATCTGATTGATCGTCATCGTTTACTTCATGAAGTTAATAACACGCTCGAGTCCTTCCACGAGCTGATCAACTTCTTTCTTTGTATTATAAACCGCAAAAGAAGCCCTTACAGTTCCTTCAATGCCGTAGCACGTCATAAGAGGTTGTGTGCAATGGTGTCCGGTGCGAACCGCGATACCACGTGCATCCAGCATCTGGCCTATATCGAAGTGGTGAATGCCTTCAACCGTGAAAGCTAAAACACCAACTTTGTTTTTGGCAGTACCGACAAGCTTCACCGATTTCAGTTTTGAAACGCGCTCGGTAGCGTAGGTTAACAGCTCATGTTCGTGCGCTGCTATATTTTCCTTGCCGAGTTCGTTTATAAAATCGAAAGCATATTTATAGGCAACTACATCGGCAATGTTTGGCGTGCCGGCTTCGAATTTATAGGGAAGATCGTTGTAGGTAGTTTTCTCGAAAGTAACTTCCTTGATCATCTCACCGCCACCGTGATAGGGCGGCATCTTTTCAAGTATATCTTTTTTGCCGTACAGTATACCCGTACCGGTAGGGCCATACATTTTGTGCGCAGAGAGGCAGTAGAAATCACAATCCATATCCTGCACATCAATCTCTATGTGAGCACCGGCTTGCGCACCGTCAATCAAAACAACAGCACCAACTTCATGCGCCAGCTTGATCACTTCCTTTACAGGATTGATCGTTCCTAAACTGTTTGAAGCATGGTTGATCGATACAATTTTGGTTTTACCGGAGAGTATCTTTTTGAAAGTATCCAGATCAAGTTCTCCTTCCGGAGTTACAGGAATTACCTGCAGCGTTGCCTTTTTCTCTTCGCATACAAACTGCCACGGCACAATGTTGGAGTGATGCTCAAGTCCGGAAATGATAATTTCATCACCTTCTTTTATAAAAGCTCTTCCGTACGAAGAAGCAACCAGGTTTATACCTTCCGTTACACCTCTTGTAAAGATGATCTCCTGCTCAGACTTTGCATTGATAAAACGCTGCGCTGTATGACGAGTTTCTTCGTATGCTTTCGTAGCCTTCTCTGCCAGCGTATGAATACCGCGATGTATATTGGCATTGTAGCCTTTGTAATAATCTATCAACGCATCAATTACTACCAATGGCTTCTGTGACGTTGCAGCGTTGTCAAGATATACTAAATCGCGACCGTTAACCTGTTGGTGAAGGATCGGAAATTGTTTTCGGATCGATTCGATATCAAGTTTACCGGCTATAGCAGGAGAGGAGGAAACCATACCTAAAAGTTTTTGTGTAACCTTTCGCTGATTACGTTGTCGAGATATTCTTTGATCACAGGGTGCTTCACATTGTCCAGTACTTCACCTGCGAAAGCATAAAGCATCATGGCCTGTGCCGTTTCTTTGCTGATACCGCGTGCCTGCAGATAGAAGAGAGCTTCTTCATCCAGCTGGCCCGTTGTACAACCGTGCGAACATTTTACATCATCTGCCCAGATCTCGAGCTGCGGTTTTGTATTCACCGTAGCTTTGTCCGTGAGCAGTATATTTCGGTTTGCCTGGAAGGCGTTTGTTTTCTGTGCATTCGGGCGAACGTAGATCTTACCGTTGAACACGCCTTTGGAGCTGCCGTCCATTATACCTTTATACATTTCATTGCTGAATGAATTCGGCTTCCGGTGATCTACAACGGTATGGTTATCCGCCAGTGTATCGTTCGCTACGAGATAT
>CAMLLI010000094.1 GCA_946480685.1 uncultured Flammeovirgaceae bacterium
ACGCAGGCCGTTGCCTTTCGGGTAGACGATATACACTATAGAAATTATACGCCTAATTTTTTTGACAGTGAAGCCGGTATATGTTCGGTATGTTTTTATTTACATGGCAATGGTCCGGGCAGTACGTTTGCGTCCAGGCTTCGCGTTGGCGACAAGCTGAAGATGGTTGGCCCGCGCGGCAAGAGTCTGTACGAAGCCGACAGTAAATATCATTTCTTTTTTGGTGATGAGACATCGCTGGGACTTTTCAATAGTCTCAAGAATGAGATCCATGCGAATCAACAGGAATACCTGGGGGTGTTAACGCTTCACCCGGATCTGTTCGACCTGCCGGATAAACTCGATCTTATGCTGGATGTAGTTCCGAAGGATACGGTGATGCCGTATGAACATTCCGCTGCGTACCTGAATGGTCTGCACGGCAAGCTATGGGACGTCTGGCGTGCAAGTACATTTTACCTGACGGGTAATGCGAACGCCATAAAAGGTGTGCGCAAAGTTTTATTAACCCGAGGTGTTCCGCCCCGGAACATCCGTGTGCAGGCGTTTTGGGCTGAAGGAAAAGAAGGACTTTAACAGGCTTCAAAAAATCCCGGACAACTTCTTTTGAATTTTGTTACCTATTTACGTAATTAGTTACATAATTAATTACGTATGGAATTCTTTAACCAGGTTGGCAAGCTTGCGTTGGGCAGCAGGCTGCGGATGTTAACCGAGCGAATCACGGATGATGCGGCTCATATTTATAAACTCTACGACATTGAGTTGCAGCCGAAATGGTTCCCTGTATTTTATGTACTCTCGCAGGGAGGACCGCGTACCATCACAACGATTGCACGCGAAATAGGACACTCGCATCCTTCAGTAAGCAAGATCATTGGCGAGATGACGAAGAAAGGGTATATCACCGAAAAGAAAGACAAGGCAGACGGCCGTACCACGCTGGTAACGCTCTCACCGAAAGGGAAAAATATTACTGAAAAGATCGCTGTACAGTATGCCGATGTTAACAATGCGATCGAAGAAATACTCGTGCAAACACGACACGACCTGTGGCAGGCGTTGGAAGAATGGGAATTTTTGCTGGAACAGAAAACACTGTTGAAGCGTGTGCAGGAGCAAAAGAAAAAACGTGAAAGCCAGCATGTAAAGATTGTCGATTATACTCCGAAGTATCAGAAAGCATTTCGGGATTTAAACGAGCAGTGGATTACGCAGTACTTTAAAATGGAGGAAGCTGATTACAAAGCACTCGACAATCCGAAAAACTATATATTAAAAAATGGCGGGCATATCTTTGTTGCCTTGTATAACGATGTTCCTGCAGGCGTATGTGCGCTCATCAAAATGGATGACCCGGTATATGATTTTGAGCTGGCAAAGATGGCCGTGTCACCGCAGGCACAAGGTAAAAATATAGGCTGGCTCCTCGGGCAGGCAATCATCCGGAAAGCTAAATCGCTCGGGGCATCGCGGTTATATTTAGAGAGCAATACCATTCTTGCACCGGCAATCAATTTATACCACAAACTAGGTTTTAAAAAAGTGGTAGGACACGCAACACCGTATGAACGTTGCAATATTCAAATGGAACTAATCCTGAAGTAGGCCGGTATACGTATATATCGTTTATTCATTCGGATACTATATGCTTACACCACAGGAGATAGAACAGTTTATTAAAAATGGATTTGTAAAGCTTGAACATGCCTTTCCGGAGACACTTGCCGAAGCGGGACGCGAAATTCTTTGGCGTGATACCGGCTGCAATCCAAATAATCCCGACACGTGGACGAAGCCGGTAGTGCGGTTAGGATACTATAGCGATGAGCCGTTTCAGAAAGCTGTTAACACGGTGAGGCTACACGCAGCGTTCGATCAGCTTGCAGGGAAAGGACAGTGGTTGCCCCGAACAGACCTCGGTACATTTCCGGTTCGCTTTCCTGCCAACGAGGACCCCGGTGATACGGGCTGGCATGTGGATGCAAGTTTTCCCGGCGAAGCAGTACAGGATTATTTTTCCTGGCGCATCAATATATTTTCGAAGGGGCGTGCACTGCTGATGCTGTTCCTGTTTTCAGATATAGGAGAACACGATGCGCCTACACGCATACTTGCAGGTTCTCACTTGGATGTTGCCCGCACACTCGCTCCGCATGGTGATGCAGGGCTTACCTTTATGGAACTGGCACAGCAACTGGTTATACCCGATGAGCCTCCCGTAACATTTGCAACCGGCAAGGCAGGTACGGTATATCTTTGTCATCCCTTTATAGCGCATGCTGCACAGCCGCATCGCGGAGTACAGCCGAGATTTATGGCGCAACCTCCGTTACTTTCAGCAAAGCCTTTTTCTGTCTATGGCGAAAGTAAATATACCTGCCCCATAGAGCAGGCAATCCGTGTAGCCCTGTCGTTGTGACGGCCTTGTGTGATGAAAAATATAGCGATGATGCGGTATATCTACATGAAGAATTGTTCGGAAACGATCTTGCCGTTTTGTACCTGGTAAACGCACAACTCACTCATGGATGTGCGTGGTCTTCCTTTCATCGTAATGTCCATGGAAAGTATAAAGGCTATGGAGTTCCCGGCAACCAGTGGTTCGGATACGGTGATTGAATGTGTTTTTTCTACCATCGATTCAAACCGTTTTCCTTTTTCAATAATGGCTGCTAAACCGCGGGTTTCTTTTTCAAATCCGTTTGATGCTTCCGGTTCTATACTGACAGCGTTTTCAGCATAAAGCTCTTGTTGTGCCTGTTCGTACTTTTCCTCGCGGCATAAAGAGGCGAGTCTCTTGGCAATTTCCTGCGTTGTCATAGCTGGTGGGGTTTGGCAAATTACTTTAAAAAAATTATGCCGGGTGATCAATTTGCATATTGTAATGTATGTAAACTGCAGTCCGGAAATCTATAACGCTGCTCATGCGGAAAATTGTTTGAATTTTATACCTTTCTGTTTGAATTTTGATACCTGCGTAATTCCGTTCTTTCGACTTTTGAACTTCAAATTAAACTTTATACCAGCCATTTATGATACAAGCAAAAGGATATGCCGTGCAAAGCGCTACTTCGGCTTTGGCACCGTGGAATTTTGAGAGACGCGAAGTAGGTCCCCACGATGTTCAGTTCGATATACTATATTGTGGTATCTGCCACTCCGACCTTCACCAGGCCCGCGATGAATGGGGCGGATCTATATACCCGATGGTGCCGGGCCACGAACTGGTAGGCAAGGTAATTAAAGTTGGTGCACACGTAAAGAAATTCAAAGCCGGTGACCTGGTAGGCGTGGGCTGTCTTGTAGATTCCTGCAGAACATGCGAGAACTGTAAAGAAGGACTCGAGCAATATTGTTTGAATGGTATGTCGCCAACCTACAACGGTTATGAGCAAGATCGAAAAACGCCAACGTATGGTGGCTACTCCAATACTATTGTTGTACATGAAGATTTTGTACTAAGTGTATCTGAAAAACTTTCGCTTGCAGCTGTAGCACCTTTACTTTGTGCCGGTATAACTACATACTCACCACTGCGTCACTGGAAAGTAGGAAAAGGACACAAGCTTGCTGTGGTTGGTCTCGGTGGACTTGGACACATGGCCGTTAAGTTCGGTGTAGCGTTTGGTGCTGAAGTAACAGTGCTCAGTACATCTTCATCCAAGGAAGCCGATGCGCGTAAACTCGGAGCACACAAGTTTGTAGTAACCTCTGACGAAGCCCAGTTGAAAAGTGTTCGCGGCTATTTCGATTTTATACTCGACACGGTTTCGGCTGCACATGACTTTAACCTATATCTGTCATTGTTGAAAACCAATGGTACACATATCTGCGTAGGGGTTCCGCCAGATCCAGCTGCTGTACATGCATTCAGCCTGATTGCAGGAAGAAAGACGCTTGCCGGTTCAATGATCGGTGGACTTCCCGAAACACAAGAGATGCTCGATTTCTGCGCACAACACAATATCGTTTCAGATATTGAAATGATCGACATCAAAGATATAAACAAAGCCTACGAGCGAATGGTAAAGGGCGATGTTCGTTACCGTTTCGTTATTGATATGGCTACATTGTAGTATTCATCTTTGGTTCCCGCAGAAATCGCAGATGTACGCAGAAAGGATTTGTATTTATCTGCGTTTATCCGCGAGATCTACGGGAACAAATTATAGCGTAATGATAAACTCCGTGCCGAGCCCGGGAGCACTGTTCACCCGTATATCAGCATGATGCAATTGCAATATTTGTTTGGATATAGCGAGACCTATACCTGAACCATTTTTCTTGGTGGTATAGAATGGTATAAATATCTTTTCCACCGTACTTTCATCCATCCCTTCTCCATTATCACGGATATGTATATTTACCTGGCTCTTGGCTGATGGTGTAGTATATATATGAATCGAAGGAGACTCTTTGCCCGTCACAGCATCGATAGCATTCAGTAATAAATTGATCAGTACATGTTCCATCAGAGCGGGGTCGACAATGACCGGTTGATCGATATCACGAATAGTCAATGCTATACCATGTTCTTTAATGTTTACGGCCATGAGTACTTCTACCCGTTGGACAATTTCGCGGAGGTTGGTTTTCTCCGGGTTCAGTTTGGGTATAGCGGCCAGTTTTCGATATGTCTTCGTAAAATTGTAGAGTCCTTCGCTGCGAATATGGATGGCGTCCAATCCCTGGTTTAATGAATCATACAGAGAGGGCAGGGAAGTATCCGTAGATTTACTCTGTACCACAAGTCCGCGCAGCGTAGCACTTAACGATATAATAGGAGACACTGAATTCATGATCTCGTGACTCATAACGTGAATCAGCTTTTGCCAGGCATCCATTTCATGTATATCCAGCTCCTGGCGAATGTTCTGCATCGAGATCAATTTATAGTACATATCCTCCAGTTTAAATTCCGAAGCGTGAATCGACAATTGCAGTACGTCCTGCTGCATGCGTAGTTTTACAAGACGGGTTTCTCCCGTACGTATTTCGCGGATCGTATTTGCCAGCGATACATCGATACTCTCGAAGGCATGAAGATCCGGAAGTATATTTTTCTGCAACATGGTTTTCAGTGCCTGGTTCGCATGCTGTACTTTACCGGTAGCATCCACGCTGAGTATACCCACACGTACATGTTCAAAAAGCATTTCGAGGTAACGGTATTGCACTTCCTTCTGTACGCTGATGTTGCGAAAGGCAGAAGCGATCTTGTTCAGCATACTATATAATTCGTCAATGCTCTTGCCATTGCCCGATGTATGAAAGTGAGTCGTGAAATCACTTTGCAGTAAGCTCGTGAGAAAATTTTTCAGGTCGCGGTTAAAACGATCGGTATACCACACCAGTTCAATCAGTAAAATCAGGATGGCAGCGCCCAGATATATACTTCGAAGGTAGTAGCCATGTACAATGCACCAGGCAAATAAAGTTATAACACCCGTAAGCAGTAACACACGGAAAATAATCTGAAGTCTGAAGTTCTTAAATACCATAGGTCTGGATTCTTCGATAGAGTGCCCCGCGCGACAATCCCAGTTCATCGGCGGCATGACTGATATTGCCGTGATGTTTAGCGATCGCTTTCCGGATCGCCCAGGCTTCAAGTTTTTCGAGGTTAAAATCTTCGAATGTAAAATCCGAAGACATTTGCTTTTGCAGTGCTCCGAAATCAGCCGGCTCAATCTGTTCGCCTTCACACATAATCACGGCCCGCTCTACTGCATGTTGCAGCTCACGTATATTACCGGGCCAACGGTATTTCTGGAGAGCGGATATAACACCATCGGCAAATTTCAAATGGGACTTCTGGTATTTATGACTGAAACGATGCATGAAATGTTCGGCCAATAAAGGTATATCTTCAGCGCGGTCCTGAAGCGGAGGCAAGGTTAACTCTACTGTGTTGATGCGATAGTATAGATCTTCCCGGAATTTACCTTCCTTTACCATGGCCTGCAGATTGCCATTGGTAGCGCAGATGATTCGCACATCCAGATCTATACTTTCATGCGTGCCCAGCCGTGTAACCTTTTTATGTTGCAATACCGTGAGCAGTTTCGCCTGAAGTGACAGGGAGAGATTGCCGATCTCATCCAGAAATATAGTACCACCGGCAGCAGCTTCGAATCGGCCGGCTCTGTCTTCCTTTGCATCTGTAAACGCGCCTTTACGATGACCAAACATCTCGCTTTCGAAGAGGCTTTCACTGAGCGAGCCTACATCTACCGTCATAAATATACCGTTTGCCCGCATCGAGTTACGGTGTATTTCGCGTGCTATAATTTCTTTGCCGGTACCATTCTGCCCGAGGATCAGAACATCGGCTTCCGTAGGTGCTACTTTTTCAATCGTCTTTCGAATGGTAAGTATCGATTCAGATATACCGATAACCGGTTCGTGTCGATCCAACGCAGAGGCTAGTGATCGCTGCTGCGATTTCAATTGCTTTACTTTCTTTTTCTCCTGGCTTAACAAGTGGGCCGTCTTGACGGTGGTGAGTAATTTTTCATTCTGCCACGGCTTCACAATAAAATCAAGCGCACCTTCTTTCATCGATTCAACAGCCACCTGTATATCACCGTAAGCAGTTAATAAAACTACCTGTGTCTCCGGAGCAAGACTCTTGATTTTCTTCAGCCAGAATCGTCCCTGATTGCCCGTAGTATCGCCCTGACGAAAATTCATGTCCAGTACTACTACATCAAATTGTTCACGGTCCAGCAGCGCCTGTATGCGCTCCGGGTTGGAGATCGTTTTGACCGAAGAGAAATGAGGTTCGAGCAACAGCTTGACCGAGAGAACAACAAATTCATCATCATCAACAAGCAGTATATTTCCGGCTGCTTTCATAGGTATTCAAACTATAGGTACGGATGGTTAAAGGTATAGACAGTGTTGCGGAAAGCAATAGAAAGTGCCCACGAATGGACAGTTTTATTTTTATGAATGGGCACTCGCTATATGGATGCAGGTAAATGTGCTTGTATTACGCCCGAAAAGCAGGATATTGTTCATGGCATTGTGTTGGCAAACACCCACGTAAAGAAACAGAACCATATGCTGCGACATAATTTTTTACTCCTTTACCGGAATTTCAAAAGATTCAGAGGTACATTCTTTATTAACCTGGCAGGTCTTTCTACCGGGCTCGCCTGCACCTTGCTGATATACCTGTGGGTTTACGATGAGTGGCAGGTTGATAAATTCCATGCGCGAGACAACTGGTTGTATAAAGTATTTGAAAAACAGAATCATTCCGGCCAGGTAGGTGTGACCGATTCAACGCCCGGGCTACTGGCCGAAACACTGGCTGAAGATATGCCCGAGGTTGAGTATGCAGCTACGGTGACGCCACCATACTGGTTTGACCGTTTTACATTATCAGTAAAGGACAAGCGTGTAAATGCGGCCGGTATATATGCCGGTAAAGATTACTTCAATATTTTTTCGTTTGACCTGGTTCACGGCGATGCCACGCGTGTGCTCGCGGATAAAAATTCAATTGTCATATCCGAAAGTATAGCGAAGAGTTTATTCAATTCAACCGCCAGCGCTATGGGTAAGACCATTGAATGGCAGCGCGAGAAGGAATATATAGTGAGCGGTGTTTTTAAAGACATTCCCGCGACTTCTTCACTGCGGTCGGATTTTGTGCTATCATTTGAGGTTATGAAGGACACGAACGAAGGTGTTCTTAACTGGGCCAACTCCGGTCCGATGACGTTTATCGTATTGAAGAAGGGAACCGATGCAGCAACTTTCGAACGGAAAATAAGCGGTCTCATTAAAACAAAAACTACCGCTACACACCGCGACCTCATCCTGCAAAAATATTCAGAAGGGTATCTCTTCGGACGTTTTGAAAATGGTATACCCACGGGTGGACGAATTGAGTATGTGATTTTGTTTAGTGTGATTGCAGCATTTATACTCGTCATCGCCTGTATCAATTTTATGAACCTGTCTACGGCAAAAGCATCCCGCAGGCTTAAAGAGATCGGTATAAAGAAAGCCATTGGTGCAGGCAGAAGAGCATTGATCGTACAACATTTAGGAGAGTCGATGTTTATGAGTTTCCTTTCGCTGCTGCTCGCAGTACTTATGGTAGATTTATTTCTTCCCAGTTTTAACGTCATTACCGGCAAACAACTGGAGCTGACATTCCATACAGATATAGTGCTGGCATCGCTGTTTATCACCATCGCAGCGGGTATACTCGCAGGCAGTTACCCTGCGCTATACCTGTCAGGCTTCAGCCCGGCCAGTGTATTGAAAGGTAAATTGAATACGTCAACAGGAGAGCTATGGGCGCGCAAAGGACTGGTGATATTTCAGTTTACACTCTCGGTCGTTTTTATCATATCTGTATTGATCATATATATGCAGATCGATTTTCTGCAATCCAGAAATCTCGGGTATAACAAAGACAATGTTATTCATTTTTCGATGGAAGGAAGGGTAAAAGAAAATCCCGAAACGTTTCTGAATGAACTTCGAAAACTTCCGGGTATCGTCAGCGCTTCCAGTATAGGACAGAGTATGATCGGTGGCGGAAATACAACCGAGATCGAATGGGAAGGTAAAGAATCGGGTATGCTGGTTCCGTTCGCTATACGTCCCGTGAACTATGATGTTATCGAAATGCTTGACCTGGAGTTACTGCAAGGTCGCGCGTTCTCACGTGATGATAGTCCCGGCTTCAAAGCTATATTTAATCAGACTGGTATTGATGTGATGGGAATCAACGACCCGGTCGGCAAAACGATTACGCTCGGTCACGACAAGCTCAATGTTGAAATTACAGGTGTTGTAAAAGACTTTCATTTTGAATCGCTGCATAGCAAAGTAGCACCGATGTTCTTTATTATAGCGCCTCCCTATACCACGAAAATAATCGCCCGCATGGCTGCCGGCACCGAGCGCGAGACCATTGACCGGATACAGAAATTTTACACAGCGTATAATCCGGGTTTCGATCTTGATTATCGTTTCCTCGATCAGGATTACCAGGCTCAATATGCAGCCGAAGAACGCATCGGTACCTTATCAAAATACTTTGCCGGGCTCGCCATTCTTATATCCTGTCTGGGTTTGTTTGGACTTGCATCGTTTACGGCTGAGCGAAGACTCAAGGAAATCGGTATTCGAAAAGCACTCGGTTCAAGTGCTACCAATATAGTTATACTGCTTACTGCCGATTTTACACGCATCGTACTGGTTGCCATTATACTGGCGTTGCCTGCTAGTTATTATATAGGTATATTCTGGTTGAACAACTTTGCCTATAAGATACCGCTGGCATGGTGGTACTTTGTAGGTGGCGGATGTATAGCCCTGCTCATATCGTGGTTAACGGTAGGGCTGCAAGCTGTTCGTGCTGCGCATGTAAATCCGGCACGGTGTCTTCGTGATGAGTGAGTGGCGTGTTTGGGTGTTTATGTGTGTTGGTGTTTGCGTGCTATGTAGTGCTTCGTGTTTGGATATACGCG
>CAMLLI010000095.1 GCA_946480685.1 uncultured Flammeovirgaceae bacterium
TATACTTCAGCCACCGACTTGTTTTCGAACCGATGATTATATACCGCACGAACGACAATACAAGCGCCCAGCTGGAAGGTTTAGGTTGTCTGAAAATTAATACTATAGCATGGCTCGGTGCCTCGTACCGCCAGGAGTATGGCGCTGCTGCTTTTGCAGGAACGAACATTAAAGACAAATTGAAAGTAGGATATGCCTACGAATTTGCAGCAAGCAGAAAAACTTCATTGGGTAGTGGCACACACGAGGTACAGTTAATTCTGCGACTCGGGAAGAAGAAGGAACCGCGGGTAAAAACAAAACTTAAAACGATCAATACATCTTCGGATCCTGTTGAAGCTGTTGTGCCCGATTCCGATGAAGATATAGTACATGAACACGAAGATGTCGCACAGGAGAAAGAGGCAGAAACACCAAAGTCAAAAGAGCCTGTCAGAACCGAGCAATCTCAACCTGAGGCTAAACAGTATGAACCTGCACCCGTCATACCTGCTGAAAATATGCAGGCAGATACCGTGAGTAAAGAACCGGTTGTCCGATCACTTTCCGGAAAAAGCTTGCGCCCCGGACATTATGTGGTGGTGGGCGTATTCCGTGCTACCGGATATGCAGAGAAATATGCGTTTAAGCTGAGACGTGCCGGTTATCCGGCCGATGTAGCCTACTATCCGGAAAAACGTTACTATATAGTGCATATGAACGATGCGCCTCCTACGAAAGAAGAAGCGCAAAAGCTCTGCAATACGTACAGGCGGATGTCGCGCTACACCTTCCGCGATACATGGATTATCAGTATTGAATAATAACAATTTGTATCTTTAGTAAAGACACCGGATTTTTCCAATGATCCGGTGTTCTGCTGAATATAGCGTTAATTGATTTTTAACTATTCGATGAAGTCGTGAAAGAGAACAGTTTTTTCAGATCCGGTTGGTTCCTGGTAGTGTTGCTGTCAGGTTTGTCAGGCAGTAAAGCAATCGGGCAAGAGCGCTTTATGCATATAGACAGTCACCAGGGGTTGTCTCATAACTTTGTGAGGTCAGTGTATAAAGACGCGACCGGCTTCGTATGGATTGGCACTGAGTCGGGTTTGAATCGCTTCGATGGTTATTCAATCAAGATATACCGTAACGATCCTGCTGATTCGTCATCGCTGCCAAGCGATTATATAAAGCGACTGTTCGCAGCACCGGGAGGAGAGCTTGGCGTTATAACGGGTAACGGAGTCTGCTTTTACAATTCTGCGACTGAAACCTTCTCATCCGAATTTGAATTCCTCGATAAAAATGTAAAAGTCAATCCGAATGACGTTCTAAATGTTGTTCGTGACAATGCCCGTAATTACTGGTTGTTGCTGGAAAACAACGGAATGGTATGCTACAATGAAGTTAAGAAGACAACACAATCTGTAAAGCATGTTGATAACGATGATGCGACTATTTGTAGTAACAATGTCACAGCCCTCGCACATCATCCCGATGGAAGTTACTGGATTACACATACAAATGGTGTGCTGGAGAACGCTGTGTTTAAGGACGGAAAATTCACGGTAGTAAAGCGGATGTCTTTTTTGTGGACTCCTTTACTTGAAAATAAATCTTTATTGTCAGAGCTGATGGTTGACCGCGATGGAGATCTTTGGGGATTTATAAACAACCTGGATGAGGGTGTATTCTACTATCAAACAAGTCAAAATAAGATATACCATTTCAAGAAAAATTCTACACCCACAGCGTTGAGCTCTGATCTGATCTCCGGACTCGTTCAGGATGATCAGGGATATATATGGATTTCTTCATCCGGCACCGGCATTGATATACTTGATAAAAAGAATTTTTCGATACGGAATGTTTCCCAACATTCCGATATGGCCACAACGCTGAGTGCCAATGCAGCTACCACGATGTATAAAGATCCGGACGGTATAATCTGGATCGGTACCTTTAAAAAAGGATTGGACTTCTTTCATAAAAGCATGGAACGGTTTCCGATTTATAACCGACACTCCAAACCGTTTGCTTTACCTTTTGAAGATATCAATCATTTTTTAGAAGACAAGAAAGGGAATTTGTGGCTCGGAACAGACGGAGGTGGATTGATATACCTTGACAGAAGCAGTGGCCGGTTTACAACGTACAAACATAATCCAAAAGATCCGCATAGCCTGAGCAATGATGTTATTGTGAGTTTATGTTTGGATCACGAAGGCAAGTTGTGGATCGGTACGTTCTTTGGCGGACTGAACTGTTTTGATGGCAGTAAATTTACCCGGTATCAGCACCGTGCGGAAGATCCTTCGAGTCTTTCGGATAAAAGCGTATGGGAGATCTTTGAAGATTCAAAACACCAGCTTTGGATCGGTACACTGGACGGAGGTGTTAATCTTTTTGACAGGAAGACAAAAACGTTTACGCGCTATTCGCACCCGCAGCAGCAAGCGCTTGTCTCAAGCTATATTTCAACGATAAAAGAAGATGCGAAAGGCAACCTTTGGTTCGGCACATCACTGGGTATAGATGTACTCATGAGAGAATCCGGAAATATAGTTCATTTCGAGTCTGAGAAGAACAATAAGGCATCGCTGGGCAACAATGTTATTCTGGGGATACTCGAAGATTCGAAAGGGCGTATGTGGATCGGAACCGCGGGAGGACTCAGTGTATGGCAAAGAGAAACCAATCGCTTCATCAACTTCACAGAAAAGGATGGATTGCCTCATAACACAATCATGTCTATGGAAGAAGATGCTGAAGGCCGGATGTGGCTTGGTACTTCCAATGGACTGACCTGCGCTGTTCCTGCAGTATCTGGCGACAGCCTTCGACTTCTTTTCACGCATTACTCTGAAGCAGACGGTTTGCAAGGTCAGCGCTTTAATGAAAATGCTTCGATCAGGTTAACAACCGGAGAGCTCGTGTTTGGTGGAGACAGCGGCTTCAATATTTTCAAACCGGAAGATATAGGGCATAGCAAAACTATTCCACGACTTGTGTTCACCGATTTCCAATTGTTCAATAAAAGTATACGCCCCGCCAGGAAGGAAGGAGACAGTCACTTTTCGCTATCGTCTTCTATTACCACCAACCCATCAATCGTATTGGCAGCAAGCGACAATGTTTTTTCAATTGAGTTCGCTACGCTCAACTTTATGCAGCCGTCTAAGATCAAGTATAAATACAAGCTCGAAGGATTTAATGATGACTGGTTGCTGGCGGATGCGAACAGCCGCAGAGTAACGTTTACAAACCTCAATGCCGGCAACTATACATTTCGGGTTATTGCCACCAACAATGACGGTGAATGGAACAAGGAAGGCATTTCACTTTCTATTAAAGTACTTCCGCCATTCTGGAAATCAGGTACAGCCTATATTATCTACACGCTTATGCTGATTGCAGCGCTATATATAACACGCAAGCTTATCCAGCAAGGCGAACGGATGAAGTTTGCGATCAGGCAGCAACGCGAAGAAGCGATGCGGTCGCGGGAGCTCGATATGATGAAGACAAAATTTTTTACCAACGTGAGTCATGAATTCAGAACGCCACTGTCACTCATCGTGTCTCCGCTGGAGAAACTCAGCGAGCAGGTAAAAGATATAGATCAGCGAAAGAATGTAGATCTCATTCAACGAAATACAAAGCGATTGCTGAACCTGGTGAACCAGTTGCTTGACTTCAGAAAAATGGAAGTCCACGATATACGCTTTCATCCATCTCAGGGAGACATCATTCAGTTCATTCGCGAAACGGTATATTCATTTGCAGACTTGTCCGAGAAAAAAAATATCAAGCTCACGTTCGAATCAAGTGTGGCCTCACTGGAAGCTATATTTGATCACGATAAAATCGAGAAGATATTATTCAACCTTCTTTCCAACGCCTTCAAGTTTACCATGGGCAATGGGTCCATCGCGGTAATGGTAGATGTTAAAGATTCCTCTGAAAATAGTGTCATAGAAATTGTGGTGAAGGATTCGGGAATCGGAATTTCTCCGGAGAAACATGAACTGATCTTTGAGCGCTTCTTTCAAAATGAATTGCCAAGTTCTATCGTAAACCAGGGCAGTGGTATAGGGCTCGCGATTACAAAAGAGTTTGTGCGTATACATGGTGGTACGATCCGTGTTGAAAGTGAAGTAGGTAAAGGAAGTTCTTTTATCGTGGAGTTGCCGCTGAAGAAAATTGTAAACGCTGTTCATGAAACGGTGAGTGAACCCGTGAACAGTGTTGAGGATAGTGAAATAGAAAATGAAGCCATCGCCAAAGCAGGTGGTAAGCCGTTGATCTTGCTGGTAGAAGATAACGAAGATTTTCGTTTCTATTTAAAAGACAACCTGAAAATAGCATACGATGTTATCGAGGCCGAGACAGGGGAGGAAGGATGGAAGAAAACTATTTCGCAATACCCGGATCTGATTGTAACGGATGTGATGATGCCCGACATGAATGGCACAGAGCTCTGCAAGAAAATAAAATCAGATCAGCGCGTAAGCCATATACCCGTAATTCTGCTCACGGCACGCTCCGGTGAAGAACAACGACTGGAAGGATTTGAAGTAGGTGCCGATGATTATATACCTAAGCCGTTCAGCTTTCCGATATTAGAGTCAAGGATCCGTAATCTTATTTCAATCCGAAAAGATCTGCACAGATTGCTTGCGAAGAAAAACGGAATCAAGGCAAGTGAGATCCAGATTACATCCCTCGATGAGCAGTTTGTAGCACGCGTGATCGAGGCAATCGAAAAGAATATAGCGAACAGCGAACTTACCGTACTGGATTTAAGTCGCGAGCTCGGAGTAAGTCGTGCGCAGTTTTTTAGAAAAGTACAGGAGCTTACCGGTAAAGCTCCGTTGGAGCTTATTCGTTCCATTCGCCTGCAGCATGCAGCGCAGCTCCTGGAGAAAAGTCAGCTTTCCGTTTCTGAAGTAGCCTATCGCGTAGGCTTCAACAATCCTAAATATTTTGCACGCCACTTTAAAGAGCAATACCATGTACTGCCATCAGCCTATGCCAGTGGTAAACGAAGAAATTAGCAGATATAGCTTGCATTAGAGAATTGTTACCCTGTTTTCAGATGATTCGCTACGTTCCCGGATAGCGCGTATGCCTATATTTGGTATCTAATCTGCACTACCGTTGAAACGAAAACTGAAACTTCTGCTATTTATTGAACTGATAATGTATATGGTTATTTTTTCTATTGTGGGGTGGCTTATTATACTCCTTCAAATGGAATTGTAAGCCATTTTTCCTGTAGTCTCCCGTTATCATAGACAGCCCTCCCTTTTTGCAATTGTGTTCATGGTAAAATGAAATACACATGTTCGAGACTTTTGGATACCGTGTATAGATTCTTTGCCTACCTGAACAAGACGATTCAATACCCTCTCCAGGCACCGACCGGCCATAACTTTACTGCAAACGATTACTGATGTTGTCTCCCGGAATCGATCCCGCGGGCTTCTCATTTCGATGGATTGAACAGCAGCGTAAGCGTTGAACACCTAACCAAACCAAATTTTCTATGATGAAGAAACTTTACAAACGTTTAGGCATCTCCGTACTAGTTATGTTCATGTGCCTTAACGTTCTGGCACAGCAAACCATAACGGGTATCGTGAAAGATGAATCCGGTTCTGCTATACCGGGGGCCAGTGTGATTATCAAAGGTACATCCATTGGAACAGTAACGGATGCAGACGGAGCATTCAAAATATCCGGCAGACCCGATGACATGATTGTCGTGTCCTTTATAGGATATAAACAGCAGGAGATTTTAATAGGACAGCAAACTGTTGTAGATGTAAAACTAGCCGAAGATGTACAAACCCTTGAAGAGGTAGTAGTTTCTATAGGCTACGGTGAAGTGCAGAGAAAGGATATGACAGGCGCTATATCTTCTGTTAGAGGTGATGAGCTAAAAAGAACGAATGTCAGTACCATGGAACAGGCGCTGCAAGGTAGAGTGCCCGGGATGGTAGTGCAGCAGGTTTCCGGACAACCCGGTGGTGGTGTATCGGTACAAATTCGTGGTATAACTTCGCTGGGAGGCAGCAATCCACTGTATGTAATTGATGGTGTAAGGATCGGTACTACCGGTTCCAGTACGGGCGGGATGAACCCATTAGCGGGTATCAATCCTTCAGAAATTGAATCTATCGAAGTATTAAAGGATGCTGCTGCTACAGCAATCTATGGTTCTCAGGCATCTGATGGTGTTATTTTAATCACTACCAAAAGAGGGAAGCAAGGAGCTCCAACCATATCGTATCAGCATTATACCGGGTTTCAACGCTTGATACAGAGACTGCCGGTTCTGGATTTGAGTGAACATGCAACCTTTTTAAATGAAAGGGGAGCAGCTTGGAATTTTGATACCAGACCTGAGTTTCAGAATCCTCAGTATTTAGGAAAAGGAACGGATTGGCAAGACGAGTTATTCAGAACGTCACGCATAAGTGAACATTCAATTTCATTAAGTGGCGGAGATGAAAAGACGACCTACTATTTATCTGGAACATACCATCAAAACGATGGTATTGCTTTCGGGTCGAAGTTTAACAGAACGTCTATCCGTTTAAATCTGGATAATAAAACAACCAAGTGGTTAAGAATAGGCACACGCATTCAGTTAGTAAATATTGACTATAAAATCAACGCTATAACATCAGGAGTTATCGGGCGGGCGCTGAGCATGACCCCCGATGTTGCTGTGCAGAATTCTGATGGTTCATGGGGTGGCGTAGACAATACGAATCGTGGTTGGGTACCGCCAATAGCAAATCCTTTAGCCCTCGCAGCGATTAATAAAGATGGGTCCAACCGTAAGGAGGTACATCCGAACGCCTATATCGAGATTGACGTTGCAAAGGGCCTGCTCTTGAAAAATGTTATCGGGGGAAGTTTTTCCATTCAAAACCGGGACGTCTTTAACCCGGACTATGTAATCGGTAGCCTTGTTAAAGCAAGGAATGATGGTACTGCTGAGTACAATGATCAGAACCACTCCGAAATGAGTACCTATCTTACCTATAATCATGCATTTGGCGATAAGTATAAACTGACTACCATGGCGGGGCACGAGTGGCAATTGAACAACTCAAGACAACTGAGTGCCTCACGCCTGGATTTTCCTACCAACTCCGTTCAAACTGTCGGAGCAGGTGATCCGGCAACAGCAACGAACAGTGGCAACAAGCAACATAGCGCGATAGAGTCGTATTTCGGCCGTTTGGATCTTGGGATTAATGACCGCTATCTGATCACCGGTAATGCCCGCTATGATGGCAATTCAATGTACGCTAAACAAAATCGTTGGATACTATCGTATTCAGGCGCCGTAGCATGGAAGATAAATAACGAATCTTTTTTTGAAGGTGTAGGAAGCGTTGATGAATTGAAGCTGCGTCTGAGCTCTGGTTTAACCAACCGCGCTGGCGGTAGAGACTATTCTTATGCAAGTACGCTTAATACAGCCTCAACAGGTCTTGGAGGTGTAGCGATGGTGAACGATGAAATTGGAAACCCTGAATTAAAATGGGAGCAGACTTTCTATAATAACATCGGTCTCGATGGAGCTTTTTTCAATTGGCGGATAAATTTCTCAGTTGATTTTTATCATCGCAAGACGAATGATCTTGCCATGCAAATAACATTACCCCTCTATTCCGGAACGACTACCGAATCCTGGCCTCCGGGTGCATTAAAAGCTCCCTATGTAAATATAGGTGCTATGGAGAACAAAGGGTTCGACTTCAGAATAAGTTCTGACAACCTCAGAGGTAAAGACTTGACCTGGAGAACAGACCTTACTGTATCGCATAACAAAAATAAAATAACGGCATTAAATGCTAAGGACGCTTCCATTAACACAGCATATTCCAGAACAGTGCCGGGAAGATCGTTGGGAGAATTTTATGGATATATAGTTGAAGGTGTTTTTGCAACTCCAACCGATGTACTGGGCGATGAAGCAAACGGTATTCAACCACATCCAAGACCGGTGAGAAATGGTGAGCCGCTTCCGTTTGCCAATGCATCCGGTAGTATCTGGTATGGTGATCTTAAATTCAAAGATCTGAATGGAGATGGAATTATTGATGAAAGCGATCAAACCTATCTGGGGTCTCCACTGCCGAAGGTCCAATTGGGATTGAATAACACTTTTAAGTACAAGAATTTTGATTTGAATATATTTTTCACTTCCAACATTGGCAACAAAGTATATAACGTAACGCGCGAGGCACACGAAGATCCACTGTCGAGCACCGCTTATTTCTCAGGTATAAAAGATTATGCAAAGCTGGCGTTGGTTGATCCAAACGGATCTGCTTCTGATGTTAACAATGTATATGTAACCAATGCAGATACCAAGATTCCCGGACTGCGGAATGACAGAACAAATGGAAACCAAAGAGTGTCGGATCGTTATGTTGAAGATGGTTCGTTTGTAAGGCTTAAAAACATTTCTTTAGGGTATGAGTTCTCCGGTAGTCTGACTCAAAAAATGCACCTGAAATCTTTAAGGGTGTATGCAAGCGCCACAAACCTGTTTATACTAAGCAAGTATTCCGGTATGGATCCTGAAATCGGATCATGGAACCCGCTAATGGCAGGTATTGATGATGGCTATTATCCGCAGCCAAGAATAATCACATTTGGTTTAAACTTATCATTATAGAATTCATGAAGACTAAATCTATAATAACCTATATATCACTTGCTACGTCTGTTTTTTTTGCATCGTGCAGTGATTCATTTTTAGATCGTCCTGCACTGTCTGCAGTAACGAGCGAGAACTTTTATAAAACTGCCGGAGATCTTGAGAAAGCAACGGCTTCATTATATAGTGGTAGTATATGGGGAGCATGGACTTCTGATTGCTACTTGCCATTAGGTGAAGTGCTGGGCGGCAACATGATACTGGGATACAACGGACCTGCCGTGGAGTTAAATACATTTTCGCTGAATGGCTATAACTTTAATTTGATTACAGAATGGAGATCGATGTATAATTTGATCGCGCATTCCAATACCATCATCCATGCTATAGAAGATTTGGCGTCAAAGGAAATCGCGGCAGAGGATAAAAATGCTGCATTGGGAGAAGCGAAGTTTATGCGTGCCTATGCTTATTTTAATTTGACGAGGTTATGGGGAGATGTTCCCATTATTGAAAACAGCAAAGATCTTTTTGACAATCCGTTAGTACATAGAAATCATGCTCATGATGTATATCAATTTATTGCTAACGACCTGACATTTGCGCGGAAAAATTTGCCGGCAACGGGGGATAAAGGCCGCGTTACTACATGGTCAGCCCAGGGGTTGTTGTCTAAAGTATATCTGACATGGTCAGGCCTGAATCAGAGCGGCACGCGCAATCAGTCACTCCTTGACAGTGCCAAACTATATGCAGGTAATGTCTGTGAGAATAGCGGT
>CAMLLI010000096.1 GCA_946480685.1 uncultured Flammeovirgaceae bacterium
CTGAAAATATACCGAACACTTCGCCAAACTGCTGGTCTGCTTCATATTGCTGATTATAGTGCTCATCGAGGAAGAAGTATATAAATGGATTGCCTGGGAAGAGTTGCTTCCAGTCGTCTTCAAAATTGGTAAGTGATGATTTTACATTCGTGGTATTGAACTTGATCGAATAGAATCCACCGGGAGCTTTACCATAGCGCAGCACCATCGGATCATATGCTTTCTTCAGCGACTCCTGGTGATAATCTTTTACTACACCTACGATTTTAAAAGTATCGCCCCAGAAGAATATCTTGTCGTTCAGTGCATCTTCCGGTTTTGAAAATCCGAGATTTCGCGATGCTGATTCATTGAGCAATACGGAATGCTCTTCGTCCGCTACTGCATCCGAGAAGGAACGTCCTGCCGCTATATCTACACCGTAGAATTTAGTATAGTCATGATCGAACAGGATAATGCGATATTGCTTCGCTTCATCTTCACGCTGACTTAATCTGCGTATACCCCCGGCATTCCATCCGGGCTGACGGCCCGGTACTTCAGTCGATGCAGTCATTCCGGTTACTTCCGAGTATTGCAATATCATGTTCTTGAACACCTGGAACTTCTGCTGGTAGGTTGAGTCAACCACATTCGGAGAATGTATCACCAGCGTCTGCTGAATATCTACACCAAGTGCCTGGTCGCGCATGTGACTGATCTGGCGATATACTGTAAATGTACCCACAATCAATGTAATGGAAGCAATGAACTGCGTAACCACCATACCTTTCCGGAAGAATATACCTTTGTTCGTGTTCTTGAAGCGCCCCTTTAATACCTCTACCGGTTTATAGGCCGACAATACAAAGGCAGGATATAATCCAGACAAGAGTGCGCCCCCTATAATAAGAAGTCCTATCCACAGCCAAAACATTTTCTGTTTGAATAATATATAGCCCAGCTCCCGCCCGGTCATCTCACTGAAAGCCGGTGTAAGCAGTACAACCAATGCTATCGCTATGATTACAGCAACCGCGTTGAGCAAAACAGCTTCTAGCAGGAACTGCTGCACCAGTTGTGCACGAAAGCCTCCCATTACTTTTCGCACGCCTACTTCACGTGCGCGTTCAATGGATTTGGCGGTAGACAGGTTTATATAGTTGATCCAGGCTATAAATAAAATCAGTACTGCCACTATTGCCAGGAAGTACGAAGCCTGGCGATTACCGTTTTGCTTGAATTCGCCTATGAAATCCGAATCAAGATGTATATCCGTTACGGGCTGTAAGTGAAATTCCATACCAGCATTATAACGTTTCATTTCTTCGCCAGCTTTCTTCTGCACATATGCCGGTAATTTTGCTTCAAAGTCTTTTGCATTGGTATGCTCATCCAGCAATATATAGGTCAGGAAACCGTCCCACTGCCAGGAGGTGATCGGATCGTTCCATAATTTATGCAATGACTCGAATGACATGAGCACGTCTATCTCCATGTGCGAGTTAGCCGGCAGATCCTCGAACACACCGGTTACTTCATAATCATGTTCACCATTGTTCTTTAAAAATTTACCGATGGGATTTTCATTGCCAAAATATTTCTTCGCCATGGATTGAGACACCACAACCTTGAACGGCTCTTTTAACACCAAAGAATCTATACCCTCGATAAGCTTGATGGAAAATACTTTGAAGAAATCTTTCGATGCGAAGTAGCAATCTTCTTCCTTGAAAAATACATCACCATACGAGAACACAACATTGCGCTGCGTAAGACGCGTATAGTATTCTACTTCGGGAAAGTCGGCCTTGAGATCAGGCCCTATACCGGCACAGCCGGAAGCCCACTGTGTTGAGAGCTCGCCCCGATCGTAACGATCAAGCTGCACGCGAAAAATACGGTTGTTATTCGCAAGGAAAGTATCATAACTGAATTCGTGCATTACATACTGTGTAATGAGCATACACGCCATCATGCCAATGGCCAGCCCCAGTATATTAATGGTTGTGAACGCCTTGTTCCTGGAAATATAGCGCCACACAGAAGTCATGTAATTCTTGATCATGGAGGAAAGTATTTAAAGCGATACTGTGCTAAATCGAAATGGTTACAAGCCGGGCGGACTATTTCACATCAGCATCTTCACACACTTTCCCCCTTGTTGAACACCGTTACAACAACTGCCGCCAAACTTTACGAGGCTTTACTATACGATCGAAATGCCAAAGTATAAAACGAAGTTTCCGCCAACGAATTACTCATATCTAAATAATATTCAGGCTATATTCGTACAAACTATGTTCGTTAGCGAACAATTTGTACAGCAACAGACGTGCTACTTCGAGCGACTGCTCTCTAATTTCCGGTTGATAATTCTGATGATCTCATCCAGTTCCTGTGCGGCTTCCTGAAGACGTTCAAGGATCTCTTCCCGGTCGTCACTCAGTTCTTTGATGCGGGCCAGCTCTACGAGACCGAGTATACGGGCTAACGGTCCACGCACTTCATGCGCGGTAAAGAATGCATATTCAACAAGCTTCTGATTCTGAAGTGCAATCTCTTCGGTACGTTCCTTTACCTTCTGCTCCAGGTTCTCGTTCATCTTGTTGATCTCGATGTTCAGCTTCATGAGCGCCTCTTTGGCAAGATGGTTCGTCTTGTTGAGACCGTAGAATTTAAATCCGAGAAGCACGGATAGTACCAGGATCAACGAAACGCCTCCTATAGCTATATACTGTCGCTTGACGATCTTCCGCTGGAAGCCCAGCTCCTGCTCTTTCTGCTGGTAGTCGTATAGCATTTGAATGGTAGCGATCTGCTCACGTCTTTCATTTTCGAAGATGACACGCTCGAGGGCTGATACCTGTCTTGTGAAATATAGCGCTGAATCAAGCTGTCCCATGCGCTCAAAGTAAATGCTCAGGAATTTAAGTCCTTCCATCTCCTGACTTCTGCTGCTCTTCTGGCGCGCCAGTGCTATAGCGGTATGCAAGTAGTAATAAGCGGAATCAAATTGCTCGGAGTTAAGAAACAGCTGACCGAGTTTGTTATTGGTTGCCACTACCTGCATGTGGTCGTTGGCGAGTCGGGCATAGCGGATGGCATCTTTATAGTATAGAGATGCCTTGGTATATTCCTGCTGATCGGCATATATATCGGCTATGGATGAATACGCATTGCCTGTTGCCCAGTTGGTCTTCAGTATTTTTAAACGATCGAGTGCCTGGTTGCAGAAGTCAAGCGCTCTTGTAAAATCACGGGTGTTACGATAGTATTCTGCGAGCGCCAGCAGGGAGTTTACAACGCCCAGGCTATCGCCTATAGAGCGTTTCAGTTTAAGAGACTCCAATGAAAAATCGCGCGCCTTATCGAACTGGTTTTGCTGGGTGAAGATCATCGAAAGGTTATTCAGGACTTTCGCTTTTCCCGACATATCATTGAGTTCTTCGTATAACTTGAGCGCCTGGTAACAATACTCAACGGCTACCGAGTATTCATTCCGTACATAGTGAAGTACACCTTGAATTTTTAATGACTCTGCGAGTCCTTTTTTATAGGAAGAAGCCTGCGCAGCCGAGGAAGCCTGACTGACAAATTTTTCGGCATCGCTGGCCGATATAAGCGAGTACTGAAAGGCGAGCTCATTGAGCAGGTCAACGCGTTGCTTTTCGTTCTCTGCCTTCGGCAGAACTTTTAAAAGCGAGTCAATCCTGTGTTGTTGGCCTGCTACAAGCGAACTCGCAATTAAACTGACAAAAAGAAACGAAATCAGATTCTTCATTAGGGCACATACCAACAAACAGGCCGCTAATATAAGTTAAAATAATTCTTTTGCTATTCTATAAATAGGATCTGACTTACCCATAGAATAAAAATGCAATGTTGGAACACCTTTCTTAACGAGTTCCTTCGATTGCTGTATACACCATTGGATACCTACCTCTTTTATAGCTTCGTTATCTTTACACTTCTCTGCTTCATCGGCAAGTTCTTCGGGTATGTCGATGTGAAATGTTTTCGGAAGTACTGTTAACTGTGCTTTACCGGTAAGTGGTTTTATACCCGGAATGATGGGCACATTAATACCGGCTTCGCGACACTTATCTACAAAATCAAAATACTTCTGATTATCAAAAAACATTTGTGTCACAATATACTGCGCTCCCATATCTACTTTAAGTTTGAGATACTTGAGATCGGTTTTCAGGTTGGGCGCGTTGAAATGTTTTTCAGGATAACCGGCTACACCAATACAAAAATTAGTTGGAGCAGCTGTGGTGAGCTCTTCATCGAGATATACCCCCATGTTCATATTTACTACCTGCGCAAGCAGATCGGATGCATAGCGGTGTCCGTCCGGTTCCGGTACGAAACGTGATTCACTTTTTATAGCATCACCTTGCAGCAAAAGTACATTGTCTACGCCAAGGAAGTGAAGATCGATCAATGCGTTTTCAGTTTCTTCTTTGCTGAATCCACCGCAGATAATATGCGGCACGGTATCAACTTTATAGTGGTTCTGTATAGCAGCACATATACCTACTGTTCCGGGACGTTTGCGTGTGGTGATCTTCTCCAGCAAGCCGCCCGCTTTCTTTCTATATACATACTCTTCACGATGATACGTAACATCAATGAACGGAGGTTTAAACTCCATGAGCGGATCAATGTTACTAAACAAGTTCTTAATATTCTCCCCTTTCAACGGAGGCAGAATCTCAATCGTAAATAAAGTTTTACCGTTAGCGCTTTTCAGGTGGTCGACTACTTTCATTGTGTTTACGTGTGTAGGTGTTTTGGTTGGTACGTTGTACCTGTTACATTATTTTGTGCGACTAGCCAGGTAGCGTATAAGTGCCAGGCTAAGTGCTTTTACTTTATCTGTTCTGTCTTGTATTTCTTTTGCCTTTGTTTCTTCCAGGTAATTCAGGTCTATTAATACATACACTATACTTTTTACTTCAGATGCAGAATTGTGTGCTGTATCCAGGTAACGTATAAATTCTTTTGTGCTATACTTACCAAACCCTTCTGCTATATTATTCATGATTGAAAGTGCTGCCCTTTTTATCTGACTCTTCGTATCAAAGTCTCGTGACAATTTCCCTTTCTCGCAAATAATATAAACCTCCTTCACCAACTCCCGCGCTTCTTTCCAACAATTCAAATCCTCAAACCTTTCAACTTTCCCCATAACGTTATTTATTAATATACATTTAGTAACACAACATTGCTATACCGGCTATATCACCTAAACACCCACACACCTAAACACGTAAACACGACTAAATATCGTAGCTCAAGTTCGGTGCCAGCCACTTCTCTATTTCAGCGATGGGCATGCCTTTGCGTTTGGCGTAATCTTCGACCTGGTCTTTTTCGATTTTGCCGAGACCGAAGTATTTGGAGTCGGGATGGGAGAAGTAGAATCCGCTTACGGCTGCGCCCGGGTACATGGCGTATGACTCGGTAAGCTGGATGCCTACTTTACCAGCATCGAGAAGTTCGAAGAGTAATTTCTTTTCGGTGTGATCCGGACATGCAGGATAGCCTGGTGCCGGACGTATACCTTGATATTGCTCGTCTATGAGTTGATCGTTTGTATAGTGTTCATCACTCGCGTAGCCCCAAATTTCTTTACGAACTTTTTCATGGAGACATTCTGCAAACGCTTCTGCGAGTCTGTCGGCAAGTGCTTTCGCCATGATCTCGGAGTAGTCATCATGGTTCGCTTTATAGAAGTCAACCAGTTTTTCAAGACCGAGGCCTGCGGTAACAGCAAACAAGCCGAAGTAATCTTTACCCTGTTCCGGAGAAATAAAGTCTGCGAGACAGAAGTTCGGAAGGTTCTGTGCTTTCTTGTTTTGCTGACGCAGAAAATGAAACGTTGCAAAAGATGTAGCCTGCTTCTCATCTGCATATAGTGCTACATCATCACCGGTATTTACTGCCGGATAGAATGCTATAACACCATTCGCCTGTAAGCTCTTGTTCTTGATGATATCATCCAACATCTTATTTGCATCATCAAAAAGTTTCTTAGCCTCTGCTCCTACTACGGCATCTTTAAATATACCGGGATAGCGACCAGCCAGCATCCACGTCTGGAAGAACGGAGTCCAGTCTATATACTTGCGTAATTCTTCCAAAGGAAAATTCACGAACTCTCTTCGTCCTGTAAATGCAGGCTTGGTATATCTTGCCTTCGACCAGTCTATATTGGTCTTATTCTTCCGTGCATCCGCCAGCGATATATAGTTCTTGGTACCTTTTCGGCTTTCATGATCAGTGCGAAGCTGCTGATATTCGCTCTTCACTTTTTGTTTAAAGCCAGCACGTGTATCGACACTGATCAACTCACTCGCCACCGGCACGGAACGTGAGGCATCGAGTACGTGCACCACCGGACCATCATACACCGGGTCTATCTTTACGGCTGTATGAATGCGTGATGTAGTTGCTCCACCTATAAGCAGCGGTAATTCCATTTTCTCGCGCTGCATCTCTTTGGCAACATGCACCATCTCATCCAATGATGGCGTGATCAAACCACTGAGTCCAATCACATCAACCTTCTCGCGCTTGGCTGCTTCAATGATCTTTTCAGGCGGCACCATTACCCCGAGGTCTACCACTTCGTAGTTGTTACACGCGAGTACGACACCTACTATATTTTTACCTATATCGTGTACATCGCCCTTTACTGTGGCCATTAGTATTTTCGCAGCAGCTTTACCCTGATCACCCGTCAACCTCTTTTCTTCTTCGAGGAATGGTGTGAGGTATGCAACGGACTTCTTCATTACCCGCGCGCTTTTTACCACCTGCGGCAAAAACATTTTACCACTGCCGAACAGATCACCCACCACGTTCATACCGGCCATCAACGGACCTTCAATCACATAAAGCGGACGACCATATTTGATGCGTGCTTCTTCTGTATCCTGATCGATATAGTCTATAACACCTTTTACCAGTGCATGCGTGATGCGTTCTTCAACGGTGCCTTTACGCCACTCATCGTCAGTCTCTTTTTTCTTTGCTGCACCTTTTACCGTTTCAGCAAATTCCAGCAGGCGTTCCGTTGCATCGTCTCTGCGATTTAACAGAACATCTTCAACGCGCTCGAGTAATTCTTTGTCAATCTCATCATATACTTCCAGCATGGTCGGGTTTACTATACCCATGTCCATACCGTGTTGTATAGCGTGGTATAGGAATGCTGAGTGCATTGCTTCACGTACTTTCTGATTACCACGGAAGCTGAATGAAACGTTACTCACTCCACCGCTCACATGCGCACCGGGAAGATTCTCGCGGATCCATTTCGTTGCTTTGAAAAAATCAAGCGCGTAGTTCCGGTGTTCTTCTATACCGGTTGCTACGGGAAATATATTCGGATCGAAAATGATATCCTGCGGTGGAAACTTTACTTCGTTTACCAGTATATCATAGGCGCGTTTGCAAATAGAAATTCTTCGTTCGTATGTATCGGCCTGACCTTGTTCATCGAACGCCATTACGACAACAGCAGCACCGTAACGTCTTACAAGTTTAGCTTGGCGCACAAACTCTTCTTCGCCAGACTTCAAGCTGATCGAGTTAACGATACCTTTACCTTGCAAACACTTCAGGCCTTCTTCGATCACTTCCCATTTGGAAGAGTCGACCATCACCGGCACTACGGCAATCTCCGGCTCGGATGCCATCAGGTTGAGATATCGTACCATGGCCGCTTTGGAATCCAACATCCCTTCGTCCATGTTCACATCAATAACCTGCGCACCACCGCGCACCTGGTCCAGTGCTACTTCGAGTGCTTCTTCAAACTTATCTTCTTTGATGAGTTTTAAGAACTTTGCCGAGCCGGTAACATTGGTACGTTCTCCTATATTGACAAAGTTAGAACTGGGAGTAATGGTGACTCCCTCCAGTCCACTTAACAATAGATATTTAGACATGCTCTTCTACTACTCCTCTTGGGTTATATTTCTTTGCTATCTCAGCAATCAGTTTAATATGATCGGGTGTTGTTCCGCAGCAACCACCAACAATGTTGATCAATCCTTCTTTCAAAAAGACTTCAACCTGTTGTCCCATTTCTTCGGGTGTCTGATCGTAATGACCAAACTCATTGGGAAGTCCTGCATTCGGATAAGCACTCACATAGTATGGAGCTTTTTCATTTAACACTTGCAGGTACGGTCTCAACTGACTCGCACCGAGTGCACAATTCAATCCTATACTTAACAAGGGAACGTGTGAAACCGAAATCAGAAATGCTTCGGTGGTTTGTCCGGAAAGCGTGCGACCACTTGCATCGGTTATCGTGCCCGATACCATAATCGGTAGCTTTCTTCCAATCTCATCGAACAACTCTTGAATAGCAAACAACGCTGCTTTAACATTGAGTGTATCAATGATGGTCTCCAGCAAGAGTACATCTGCTCCGCCATCAATGAGTCCTTTTGCCTGTTGTTTGAATGCTAGTGCAAGCTCATCAAATGTGATGGCACGAAAGCCAGGGTTATTTACATCCGGTGAAAGGGATGCTGTCTTATTGGTTGGTCCCATAGCACCAGCTACGAAGCGCGGCTTGCTCGGATCTTTCTTGGTAAACTCTTCGGCTACTTCCTTCGCTATCTTCGCGGAGTAATAGTTCAGATCATATACCGCGTCTTCCAAATGATAATCGGCTTGCGCGATGGTAGTACCGCTGAATGTATTGGTCTCGATAATATCAGCGCCAGCTTCCAGGTACTGACGATGTATAGCTTTGATGATATCAGGACGGGTTATCGAAAGTATATCATTGTTTCCTTTGAGTGGAAAGTCGTGATCTTTAAAACGCTCTCCCCGGAAATCTGCCTCTTCCAGTTTATACCGTTGAATCATGGTACCCATCGCACCATCAATCACGAGTATACGTTCTTTTAAAATGTCTTCGATTTTCATAAAGCCCTCCGCGTTTAGTTATTGCTATCCAGAGAGCCCCTGTAAGGTGGGTTAACTTATCTTTTCCGTTATGTCATGCAACGTAACGAAAGGGATTTAGCACAACACTCATTAGCCGAAGCTAACGAATAGGATGCTAAGACGTCATCGGGCCCATTCCCTCGGTCTTTCTGGATAAGCTTTGGCAAAGAAAATGAATAGGATTGAAACTACAAAACAACTTGCCGTAAACTACCCTATTCTGATACCTAACACCGGGCAGGGTGCTACGCGATCATCTTTTGTTCGGTATATCAAAAAGCAAATCATCTTCCCTTCGTTCCGGAAAACGCGCTATACCATTTGGTATAATGTTATCGTAATCAGCAAATCGTATTGCCGATCCGGAATTTATATCATGGAGGAAAAATCAAAAAAAGGCAGGGATTGGCCAGAGCTATAGGTTCATGAGAAGGGCTCATGGATAAGCAGTGACTACTACCTATCCATGAGCCGATATCTTAATT
>CAMLLI010000097.1 GCA_946480685.1 uncultured Flammeovirgaceae bacterium
ACGCGAACAGCATTTGTTCCAAGCTCTATAGTAATGATACATTCCATGTTCGATCGATTTATAGTGGTCATGTCTTCTTTCTGAATTCTATAGGTGTATAGCCGGTAAGCTTCTTAAACGTTGTCGAAAAATGTTGTGATGAATAAAAACCAGTCTCTAACGCAATGGTTGTTATACTCATCTCCTGCCGCCTCAGCAACTTGATGGCTTCGGAGATACGAATGTTGATCAGGTAGTTCAAAGGAGAAAAGCCGGTATAGTTCTTTACTTTCTCCGAGAACGCTGTTGTACCTAAACCAATCAAAGCAGCCATCTCTTCAACGGTCCACTGGCGCGCCAGGTCCTCGCGTAACGTCTGCTCAAGCTTGGTAAATGTCTGCGGGAAGTCGCGTCTCAAATTTGTCTGATAGGTTGATTGCCTTACAATCAGTATCAGCAGTTCATCAATGAGATGATTCACTCGCGTGGTATACGCCACCTCCTGCTGGCTCAACTCTTCTTTGATCGTTTGAAGGATTGTAAACGCTTCCTTTACTCTTGCCAGTACGGAGGTGTTATTAAGCTGCAAGATTTTACTGATGGTAAGCCGCTCGGTTTTGGACAAGCCACTCCAGTTGCCTACGATCGTTTTCTTATGCTGATCCGTTTGGTTAACCTCGAGACAAAGCCAGCACACTGTGCCTATATCCATAAAACCTTTTGTTCCTCCGAACTTTTGTCCGGGAAGTATAATGGCAAGATCACCGGGGTAAAGTACATAGCAACGATTATTAATGTTCCATTCAAACTTGCCGTCCAGGATATAGTATATTCGTATACCAGAGGTTGCCGTGGTGACGAGGGAGTCGAGTTGAATGCTTGTTATTTTTCGAATTCCGATTTCACTGATGTGTGGGAAACCAGCCAGCTCCAATGATTGTCCGTGATGCAAGTAAAACTGGTTCATTTAAAAGTGACTGTTAGAAATCGAATTTTTTCTTTAGTTCATGACAGGCTCCACAACAAATCTTAAAAAAACATTGCTTTTAACAAGCAACATCCGGTATAAATTTTACAAATAATGTTGTTGCAGCAATCGGTGTTTAAAATTCAACAGTGGCGATTTTTGGAAGTTTGCTGGCAACGGTCTGAACAGTTTGCACAAACAAGCCAGTCAACCTGTGAGTCGCCTATATATAAAATACATTGTCACCGTTCTCGTCTTGTCCTGCTTATTCGCAACGGATGGCCGGTCGCAAAAAACAGCAGACCTATATCCATTCCTCGATACCCGGCTGCCGATCGAACAACGCGTCAACGATCTGGTAGCACGCATGACGTTAGATGAAAAGATCGGACAGATGATGAATGATGCACCGGCTATTGACCGGCTTGGTATACCACGGTATAACTGGTGGTCGGAAGGATTACACGGTGTTGCACGCGCAGGCCTGGCTACCGTGTTTCCACAGGCTATAGGACTGGGTGCAACCTGGGATGACAAGCTGATATACCGTGTCTCAACCTCCATCGCTGATGAAGCGCGAGCGAAGCATCATAACTTTGTTCAGAAAGACAAACGGTATATATACCAGGGTCTCACGTTGTGGTGTCCTAACATCAACCTGTTTCGCGATCCGCGCTGGGGTCGTGGTCAGGAAACGTACGGTGAAGACCCGCTGCTCACGGGCACCCTCGCTACGGAATTCATTAAAGGCTTACAAGGCAACGACCCGACTTATTTCAAGACTATAGCAACTGTAAAACACTTCGCTGTACATAGCGGACCCGAGCCGGAACGTCACTCCTTCAATGCGGAGACGAACGAGCACGATCTTCGCGACACATACCTGCCGCATTTCGAGATGGCTATCAAAAACGGGAAACCTTATTCGGTGATGTGTGCCTATAACCGATACAATGGAGAAGCCTGTTGTGGCAGCCCGCGATTACTCAGTGATATACTACGCAACGAGTGGGGCTTTACCGGTTTCATTGTGTCTGACTGCGAAGCTATCACCGATATATATAAATACCATAAAATTGTACCTACGCCAGAAGAAGCGGCCAGCATTGCAGTAAAAGCAGGAACCGATCTGGAATGCGGAAAGGTATATCAAAACCTGAAAGAAGCCGTCCGTAAAAATCTGATCCGTGAAGCAGACATTGATATAGCGGTGAAGAGACTTTTTACCGCGCGTTTCAAACTTGGGATGTTCGATCCGAAAGAGAAAGTAAAATTTGCACAGATCCCCTACTCCGTTGTTGATAGCAAAGAACACCAGGCACTCGCACTGGAAGCCGCACGCAAATCAATCGTATTGCTGAAGAATCAAGACAACATTCTTCCTTTGAAAAAAGACGTTCGATCCGTTGCCGTGATCGGCCCCAACGCTGATCAATGGCTGATGCTACTCGGAAATTACAACGGTGTACCTTCACAAGCTATAACTCCATTGAAGGGTATAAAAGAAAAAGTCTCTGCAAACACAAAAGTATTGTTCGAGCAAGGATCGGAGCTCGCCACGGGCATGCCGATGTTTTACCCGATCCCTGGAGATATACTCTTCACGCATGAGAATAAGCCTGGACTAAAAGCAGATTTCTATAACAACATCACCTTCTCAGGAAAACCACTCTTCTCTTCTATAGTCCCTACACTCGATGCAAACTGGTTTGACAAAGCACCACGCGAAGGAATGAATGATGACAATTTCAGTGTTCGGTGGACGGGTGAACTAAGACCTGCTGTATCGGGAACGTATCAGCTGGGTATCATAGCTACGTGTAACACCAGGCTATATTTGAATGACAGCGTTGTTGCTAAAACAGTATATCACTTCCGTGATGAGTATGGCGATCCGAGACTTCGAAAGTCAGTTCCGATTACACTCGAGGCTGGCAAAAGATATAGGATCATTGTTGAAGCTATAGAAACATTTGCCGATGCGCAGGTTCAACTCGTGTGGGCAGCACCGAAACCCAATCTCAAACAAAATGCACTCAATGCAGCGCGACAGGCAGATGTAGTGGTCATGTGTATGGGACTTACACCGAACATGGAAGGCGAAGAAATGGATGTAAAGATTGATGGCTTCCGCGGTGGCGACCGAACGAGGATTGATCTTCCGCTCGCTCAACAAGAATTGATCAAAGATGTTACCGCACTTGGTAAACCTGTTATACTCGTATTATTAAACGGCAGTGCACTCGCTGTTAATTGGGAGAACGATCATGTTGCTGCCATTGTGGAAGCGTGGTATCCGGGACAAGCCGCAGGTCGTGCTATAGCTGATGTGTTGTTCGGTGACTATAATCCCGGTGGAAGACTGCCTGTAACATTTTACAAATCCACCGATCAGCTTCCTGACTTTGATGATTATCACATTACGAACCAGACCTATCGCTTTTTTTCAGACACGCCTCTCTATCCGTTTGGTTATGGATTGAGCTATACTACATTTCAATATTCGAATTTAACCACCGAAAAAATTACAGGAGATTCGCTTCGCATCACAGCAAAAGTAACGAACACCGGTAACCGTGAAGGTGACGAAGTGGTGCAGGTATATGCATCATCAAAATATACCGCTGGCAAAAAAACACCGATACGATCTTTAGTTGCATTCAAACGCATTCATCTTAAAGCGGGCGAATCGCGCGAGGTAACGTTCAAGGTAAAACTTGCCGCTATAGCAGAGCCTGTGAGCATCAGCATGGGCGGAGGACAACCCGATGCACCGCTGAAGACTACTTCCAATGTATTGACGAAAGCTATATCCACCCCGTAATCACCACTATGAAACTATATAATACAACACGAGGAATTATCATTGAACACTTAGGCGCGTACTTCCTTTCTAAAAAAACAGACTGGGATGTATTTGTCAATCGTTCCAATCTGTTCGCACAGTTGCTCGAAGAAATCCGATCGCTTGATGCTGATGCTTCGCTTGCCGGTATAACTGAGGCAAACTTGCTTCCACCCATTTCCAAACAGGAAGTATGGGCTTCAGGCGTTACGTATCAGCGAAGCAGAGAAGCACGAATGGAAGAATCAAAAGATGCCGGTGGTGGAGATTTTTATGCGCGTGTCTATGAGGCACCGCGTCCCGAATTATTCTTCAAGGCTGCACCATACCGAACCGTTGGCACAGGCGGAAAGGTAAGAATCCGGAAAGATTCCAAATGGAATGTACCCGAGCCGGAGCTTGTGTTGTTCATTTGTTCAGCCGGTACCATTGAGGGGTATACCATCGGTAATGATATGTCATCGCGAGATATCGAAGGCGAAAACCCGCTATATCTGCCGCAGGCAAAATGCTACGATGGAGCGGCCGCCATCGGACCGTGTATATATATACCGGAACATCCGATTGATCCGAACACCATGATCCGGATCTATATTCATCGGGCAAGTCAAGTCGTGTTCTCCGGTGAGATCTCAATCAACCGCATGAAAAGAAAGCATACTGAACTCGTCAGCTACCTGTTCCAGGAACTGAGCTTCCCGCATGGCGCATTGCTCATGACTGGCACCGGAGTGGTTCCTCCCGACAACTTTACACTGCATGCAGGAGATGTTATTAAGATAACGATCGATCACATTGGTACACTTGAAAACACGGTAGCGTAACATGCCATGATACAAATACAAGGAAAACAATTCATCGGGTTTGACGAGCATGCGGAAGGAACAGAAACGTTCCGCTCCACAAACGCTGCTACCGGAGAACAACTCAACTATATATTTCATAAAGCGAGCCCGGCTGAAGTAGAGCGTACTTGCGAAAAAGCAGGCAATGCCTTCCAGGTATATCGCAAAAAATCAGGAATTGATAAGGCAGTTTTCCTGGAGACAATCGCGAAAGAAATTGAAGCATTAGGCGATCAGCTGATTGACATGTGTTGCCAGGAGACCGCTTTACCGAAAGGAAGAATTGAAGGCGAGCGAAGTCGTACCATCCATCAGCTGTTGATGTTTGCTTCGTTGCTTCGCGAAGGTTCGTGGCTGGATGCGCGAATAGAATTGGCAGACCCTCTCCGTACACCGTTGCCTAAACCCGACATCCGCTATATGCATGTGGGTTTAGGACCGGTTGTTGTTTTTGGTGCAAGTAATTTTCCGCTTGCATTTTCCGTTGCCGGCGGAGATACTGCATCTGCACTCGCTGCAGGCTGCCCGGTAATTTTCAAAGCACATTCTGCACACCCCGCAACGGCTGAGCTAGTGGCCCGCGCCATTCGCGAAGCTGCCGTGAAAACACAAATGCCGGACGGTGTCTTTTCGCTTTTGCACGGTGAAGGAAGTATAGTCGGTATGCAACTGGTAAAGCACAAGTATATAAAGGCCGTTGGACTGACGGGATCTTTCACTGCCGGTAAAGCGCTCTTTGATGCAGCCGTAAAACGCGATGAACCTATACCGGTATATGCTGAGATGGGAAGTACAAATCCTGTATTTGTATTACCGCAGGCAATGAAGAAGAATTATGAGACTATAGCAAAAGGTTTTGCAGCATCGGTTACGCTTGGCATTGGACAGTTCTGCACGAACCCCGGTATAATGATGTATCAACGTGACGATACATCAAACCAGTTTATAACGTCTGTCAAAACAGAATTTGAAAATACATCCGGTGGTGCTATGCTCACCGGCACAATCTTTAAATCATACACGCAGGGTATATCGCGCCATAAAGCTGCTATAGATGTACTGGCGCTTGGAAAAGAAACCGAAGGAAATAACAGTGCACACCCGGTGTTGTTTAAAACCAATGCAGATGTCCTCGAGCGTCAACCACAACTTGCCGAAGAAATCTTTGGTCCTACAAGCACGCTCATCGAAATGAAGAGTAAAGATGAAATGCTTTCTGCTGCAAGAAATCTCTCCGGGCACTTAACCGCTACGATTCATGGCACGGAAGAAGATTTGCTCGCACACCAGGATCTGCTGGATATACTATCACAAAAAGTGGGAAGGATTGTGATCAACGGATTCCCAACAGGTGTAGAGGTTTGCAGTGCGATGGTGCATGGCGGCCCCTATCCTGCTACGACCGATGGAAGAAGTACATCGGTGGGAACGGCCGCTATATTTCGTTTCACACGCGCTGTGTGCTTCCAGAATTTGCCACAACGTCTGTTACCACCAGAACTCAAGGACAAAAATCCACTCGGCATCTGGCGACTCGTCAACGGAACACGAACAAAAGAAGCTGCACACTAAATATATACGAAATACTATACTAACCAGGTGTCATCGTCACGGCACATGACACTGCTAAATATACTCACCTCTAAGTTGACCACTATGACCTATAGAAGCTCCGAATGGTTCGGTAAAAAAGATAAGATGGGTTTCATCTACAGAAGCTGGATGAAGAACCAGGGATTTCCGGAAGATCTCTTTGATGGCAGGCCCGTCATTGGTATTTGTAACACATGGTCTGAACTCACGCCTTGTAACGCGCACCTTCGCGATATAGCAGAGTATGTAAAACGCGGAGTATATGAAGCCGGCGGATTTCCACTTGAGTTTCCAATCATGTCATTGGGAGAAACGTTGTTGAAACCTACGGCCATGTTGTTCCGGAACCTTGCGAGTATGGATGCAGAAGAATCCATTCGCGGTAATCCGCTCGATGGTGTTGTGCTTCTTACGGGTTGTGATAAGACAACACCTTCTACGATGATGGGTGCTGCCAGTGTAGATATACCTACGCTTGTTGTGCCTGGTGGTCCGATGCTAAACGGCAAGCATCGTGGTAAAGATATAGGATCGGGAACTGCTGTGTGGAAATTTACCGATGAGCTGAAGACAGGAAAAATGACATATGACGAATTCTCGCATGCTGAAAGTTGTATGTCGCGCAGTCCGGGTCATTGCATGACGATGGGTACAGCATCAACGATGGCGTGCATGGTTGAGTCATTGGGAATGACATTGCCCGGTGCGGCCGCTATACCTGCTGTCGACTCGCGCAGAAAAGTGCTCGCGCAATTATCCGGAAGACGAATTGTAGAAATGGTAAAAGAAGATCTGAAAATCTCGAAGATTCTAACACGCGAAGCATTCGAAAATGCGATCAAGGTAAATGCAGCTATAGGAGGATCATCCAATTTTATCATCCACCTTACGGCTATAGCCGGACGAATCGGTATTAAACTCGACCTCGAAGATTTCGATACGATCGGAAGTAAAATTCCGCTTCTGCTAAACCTTATGCCTGCGGGTAAATTTCTGATGGAAGACTTCTATTATGCCGGTGGCTTACCCATGATCATGAAAGAACTTCAATCCGTTCTGCATCTGAACACGATGACGGTAAATGGAAAAACGCATCGTGAAAATATACATGACAAGATTGAATGCTATAACAACGAAGTGATTGCCTGTTACGATAGTCCGTTAATCAAAGAAGCGGGCATAGTAGTACTCAAAGGGAATCTCGCTTTGAACGGTGCTGTGATCAAACCATCGGCTGCAACACCTGCATTAATGAAACATAAAGGACGCGCTGTCGTGTTTGAAAATATAGAAGACTACCACGCACGTGTTGACGATCCTGATCTCGATATCGATGAGACATGTGTTATGGTGTTGAAGAGTGTAGGCCCTGTGGGTTATCCTGGTATGCCGGAAGTTGGCAATATGCCTTTACCTGCCAAACTTCTTGATAAAGGAGTGACAGACATGGTACGGATCTCTGATGGCAGAATGAGCGGCACTGCGTATGGAACCGTAGTGCTACATGTATCGCCCGAGTCTGCGATCGGTGGAAATTTAGCATTGGTTGAGAATGGTGATATCATTGAGCTGGATGTAGAAGCAAAACTTATACACTTGCATGTGTCCGATGAAGTACTTGCTATAAGACGACAACGCTGGAAACAACCTTCCGCTATAGCAGAGCGTGGCTATGTCAACCTATATGTTAATCATGTTCAGCAGGCAGACAAGGGTGCTGATCTTGATTTCCTGGTTGGCAAGTCGGGGGCAAAGGTGGCCAGAGATTCTCATTGATCACATCATTGTCCAATGACGTTCATTGTTCTTGTAGCGTGTATCATTAGCCTGGTAGTGCTCACTACGTGGGCAAAGGTAAATCCATTTCTTGCTTTTCTGACGGTAGGCACAGTAGCAGCTCTGCTCCTGAGAATGCCGGTTGAAGATATATCGAAGTCCGTAAACAAAGGGATTGGCGATACACTGGGTTCACTCGTGATCGTCATTATACTCGGAGCGATGCTCGGGAAACTGGTTGCCGAGAGTGGCGCAGCACAGCGCATTACCCTTATGATGCAACAATTCTTCGGCACTCGACATTTAGTCTGGGCCATGAGCATCACGGGTTTTCTGGTGGGCATTCCGCTATACTACAATGTCGGGTTCGTACTCATGATCCCGATTATATTTTCGGTGGCCTATCAATACAAGTTACCGCTCATCTATGTAGGACTTCCCATGCTGGCTTCTCTTTCTGTGATGCATGGCTTCCTTCCCCCTCACCCATCGCCAATTGCACTTGTTGTTCAATTCAATGCCGATATAGCCACTACGTTTGGTTATGGAATTATCATTGCTATACCAGCTATCATTCTTGCAGGCCCGTTGTTTGCAACGACTATCCGCAACATTCCTACGAGACCTGCAACGTTATCCTTATGCGTTGAAAGACCACACCACGAGTTGCCAGGCGCAGTGAATAGTTTAGTATCATCACTCCTGCCTGTCTTGTTGATTGGTATAACAACGCTTCTGTCGCGCATCTTTTCTGAGAATGCTGTAGCGCAACGTATTTTTTCATTTGTAGCCGAACCCAATCAAGCCATGTTGCTGACCATCGTAATTGTGACGTATAGCCTGGGCGTGGGTATGGGAAAGAAACTGTCATCGATCATGAGCATTTATGGCGAAGCGGTGAAAGATATAGCCATGATCCTGCTAATCATTGGAAGTGCCGGAATATTGAAACAGATTTTTTTCGACAGCGGTGTAAGTAAAGATATAGCGGATGCATTCAGGCAATTGGACTTTCCGCCTCTCATTTTAGCATGGACGATCACAGCCGTTTTGAGACTTGCGCTTGGATCTGCTACTATAGCCGGTCTGACAGCCGCAGGCGTTGTATACCCGCTTACACAACAAACCTATATTGAACCTAATTTACTCGTGCTGTCCATTGGAGCAGGAAGTCTGTTTTGCTCGCACGTAAATGATACTGCCTTCTGGCTATTCAAAGAATACTTCGGGTTGACGATTAAAGATACTTTTCGTTCCTGGACCATGATGGAGACACTGGTGTCGATCATCGGATTGATTGGCGTACTCCTGCTCGACTATTTCATCCGGTAACTACATGGATCGGTAGCGATCCATGTAGTATATATTACTTGAAGAATGGATAACCGGGGGCTGCATATTTTTTCATTCCTTCTTCATTAATGTCAACGCCT
>CAMLLI010000098.1 GCA_946480685.1 uncultured Flammeovirgaceae bacterium
CCATAAAGCTATATGAAAAAGATTCTTGTTCCCTGCGATTTCTCCAGCACCGCGATTAACGCGTTCCGGTTTGCGCTGGATGTAGCTGCACAGTCAAAAGGCACCGTGCATTTATTGCATGTCATCGAGTTACCGGTGCTGCATGATTCCATCCTTATGCCGGTTCTCTCTTTCGAACAACAAATGCTGGACGAGCTCCGAGAGAAAGCTGAAAAAGGGTTCAACAAAATCCTGAGCAAGTATAACAAGACTGATGCCATTGATATAGCGATGAAGGTGGAATTTGGAGTTCCTTCCAAGGTGATTCAGAACTATGTAAAGGATCATGCTATCGATGGTATCATTATGGGCTCGCATGGTGCGAGTGGTGTAAAAGAATTTTTCATTGGCTCTACCGCAGAGAAGATCGTTCGTAACGCCAGTGTACCGGTGCTCGTGCTGAAAGATTATTATAAAGGTCCGGTGAAGAACATTGTCTTTCCGCATACATTAGACATAGAAGACGAAGAAGACCTGATAGCAAAAGTTAAAGCACTGCAGAATTTCTTTAAAGCAAAACTACACATTGTCTGGATTAACACACCGCTGAACTTTACCACAGACTCTATAAGTCTTGAGCGCTTAACCAATTTCGCCAGGCGCTACAATCTCAAAGACTATACTATAAATATATACAATCACCTGGAGTTGGAAGAGGGTATACTGGAATTCAGCAACTCGGTAAAAGCGAATATGATCGCGATGGGCACGCATGGTCGCACCGGGCTTGATCGCCTCATCTCCGGAAGTCTTACTGAATCCGTTGTCAATCATTCTAAAAAGCTGGTGTGGTCGTATGTAATGAAAGAAGAACTTGTTGAAGCATGATGATGGATACTGATGTTGCTCATGAGGTGGGCGTTGACTTAAAATGTTTTCATTGCGGACAAACCTGTGAAGAAACGTTGTGGCAGGATGACAAATCATTCTGCTGCTACGGATGTAAAACGGTATATGAAATTCTGAACAGCAACAACCTGTGTCAGTATTACGACCTTGATAAAAATCCGGGTATACAGTTAAAGAATAAAAGCGATGAAACGTATGCGTATCTGAACGAGAAAGACATCCGTAAAAAATTACTCGATTTTGATTCAGACACTTTTGCCAAAGTAAATTTCTTTGTACCTGCTATACATTGTGTATCGTGTATATGGCTATTGGAGAATCTTCATAAGATCGAACCGGGTGTATTGCGCTCGGAAGTACATTTTACTAAAAAAACCGTTAGTGTAGATTTCAACCCGCAGCTCGTAAAACTGAGTACCATCGCGCAACTGCTGGCTTCTGTAGGATATATACCCAAGATAACACTGGAAGACCATATAGCCGACAAACCTAAAACAGACCGATCACTGGTGATGAAATTGTCACTGGCCGGTTTTTGCTTTGGCAACATCATGTTGTTCAGCTTTCCGGAGTACCTGGGTATTGATCATTCGGAGAAAGACCTCATGCGTATTTTCTCATGGCTGAACCTTGCACTCGCTATACCTGTATTTTTCTATAGCGGCATTGACTATATCAAATCTGCTTTCAAGAGTTTCAAACAAAAACAGGTCAACATCGATGTACCGATTGCCGCAGGACTCATTGCTTTATTTGTACGTAGCAGCTACGATATAATTACAGCAACCGGTGCAGGATACCTGGATTCATTCACTGGCCTCGTTTTCTTTCTGCTCATCGGCCGGTGGTTTCAAAACAAAACATACGAAAGCCTCGCCTTCGATCGCGACTTCACAGCATATTTTCCTTTAGCGGTTAACAGGCTTGAAGAAGGAGAATGGAAACCCATTGTGATCTATAAATTACGAAGAGGCGATCAGATCCGCATTCGAAACATGGAGATCATTCCGGCAGACAGTAAATTACTCGATGCCTTCGCCTATATTGATTATAGTTTTGTTACAGGCGAATCAAAACCTGTTAAAGCGTTACAGGGAGATATAGTATATGCCGGTGGCCGTCTCATCGGCACTCCCGTAACACTCGTTGTTGAAAAGCAAACATCGCAGAGCCACCTTACAAGCTTGTGGAACAATGATGCGTTCAAGAAAATAGAAGAAAGTAAATATCAAAAGATCATTGATCGTGCTGCACGCAGGTTTACGTGGATCGTACTGGGTATAGCTTTTATAACCGCTATATATTGGCATATCACCGAACCATCATCCATGTGGCTTGTACTCACTTCGGTATTGATGGTAGCATGTCCGTGCGCGCTGGCACTCGCAGCTCCGTTCACACTTGGGAGCATGTTACGCGTGTTGGGTAAAAAACAACTTTACCTGAAGAACGCAGATGTTATCGAGCGCATGGCTACAATTGATGCCATTGTATTTGACAAGACCGGTACCATAACGCATGGCGATGAACCTGCTATTTCATTTACAGGCGAGTTGAATGAAGACGATCCGGGAAGAATAAAACTGCTGACCAGTTATTCTACCCATCCGTTGAGTATGCTTATCACCAAACATCTGAAGTATATTTCAAAAGATACTGTTCAGGATTTTAAAGAATTACCAGGGAAAGGTATACAGGCTACTGTTGCCGGTAAAATATATAAAATCGGATCAGCTGCATTTACGGGGTTCCGCTATAAAATTGACCAGGAAGCATCGCATGTATTTATAGCCATTGATGATGAAGTGAAAGGATACTTTATTATCAAGACATCCGTTCGCAAAAACATGAAAGGCATGCTGCAGCGACTGGGCCGAAAATGCACTGCACTGCTCAGTGGGGATAACGAAACCGATAAAGAGCAAATGAAAAAACTCTTCCCGGCATCAACAAAAATGCTGTTCAACCAGAGTCCGCAGGATAAACTGGATTATATAGCAGCCTTGCAGCGCGAGGGTAAAAAAGTAATGATGATTGGCGATGGGTTGAACGATGCCGGTGCTTTGAGACAAAGTGATGTTGGCCTTGCCGTTACCGATGATACCGGAATCTTTACACCGGCATGCGATGGTATACTCTACGGTGCACACATCACACAGCTCTGCCGAATTCTGAAATTTGCACAGTCATCTTCTTTCATACTTAAAATTGGTTTTGGAATTTCATTCTTCTACAATGCTATTGCACTGTCGTTTGCCGTAACGGGACATTTAACACCACTTGTGGCTGCCATCATTATGCCAATCAGCAGCATTAGTGTGGTAGGCTTCAGTACACTCGCAGTAAAGATTGCAGCATCGCGTATTAAAGTATAGACTTATGGGCATTATCACTTTATTAATTACAATCAGTGTTACTATCGCCGTTGTTTTTCTGGCGGTTTTCTATTGGAATATGAAAAACGGACAGTATGACGATACGTATACCCCCTCCGTTAGAATGTTGTTCGATGACAAGCCTTCCGCAGAGGCGAAAAGTACTCCGGATAAAACTGATAAAAATCAGGTTCATGCTTGATTCGGGTCATTCATAAAAATTCATGGATGAAGCTACTTTGAATCATGACTTCATATCCATCACAAACTGCCTTGTTAAAAAAGTATGACGTACCCACACCACGTTATACCAGTTATCCGACCGTTCCGTATTGGGACACTGAATCGTTCACTACAGAAAGATGGACAAAAGCCCTGCGAAGGACATTTACTGAAACCAACGCAGAGAAGGGAATCAGTATATATATCCACTTGCCCTTCTGCGAAAGCCTCTGCACCTATTGTGCATGTTCAACACGCATTACCAAAAATCACAAAGTTGAAGTTCCCTATATACAGGCACTGTTAAAAGAATGGGATCACTACAAGTATATATTTCGTGAGAAGCCGATTGTGCGTGAACTACATTTAGGCGGTGGCACGCCTACATTCTTCAGTCCGCAGAATTTACGGTGGTTAATCTCGTATTTACTGGAGGATGTAGAGCTGCATAATGATTTCGAGATGAGCTTCGAAGGACATCCGAACAACACAACGTATGAGCACCTGCAGACACTACACGAACTCGGTGCTACCCGTGTGAGCTTTGGCGTACAAGACCTCGATGAAAAAGTGCAACGCACCATACACCGCATACAACCTTTTGAAAATCTGAAAAAGGTAACAGAGCAGGCCCGCGCCATTGGTTACGAATCCGTGAGCTTCGATCTCATTTACGGTCTCCCCTTTCAAACACCGTTTACAGTTTCTGATACCATAGAAAAAGTATTAACGCTGAAACCCGATCGCATTTCATTCTATAGCTATGCGCACGTTCCGTGGTTAAGACCCGGACAACGTAATTATGAGACAGCCGATTTACCTTCGCATGCACTGAAGAGACACCTTTATGAAATCGGAAGACACTTATTGCGCAAAGCGGATTATGCCGATGTTGGTATGGATCATTTTGCATTGAGACAAGATTCTCTTTTCAAATCGCATATCGCGGGCAAGTTGCATCGTAATTTCATGGGCTATACCACTACCAATACAGAGCTACTCATCGGACTTGGTGCCTCGGCCATCAGCGATGCTAAATATGCCTACGCGCAGAATGAAAAAAAGGTAGAAGAATACCTCGGTGCCATTCAGCACAACGCATCGGCTATTGTAAAAGGACACATCCATACGGATGAAGATATACTGCTTAAGCAATGCATTCTTCAGATAAGCTGCCAGGGAGAATTAAGCCGCGAGTTAATGATGCAGGTCGCGGATGCCAGCATCCTTAACACATTATCTGAAATGGAAAAAGAAGGAATACTTTTTCTGTACGAAGATGGCGGACTCAAAGTAACAACTGCAGGCGAACCGTTCATTCGAAACATCTGTCGTGTATTCGACAAGCGTATGAACGAGCAGGACAATACCCGTGAGATATTCAGCAAAGCGATATAACATAACTCAATAATCTAACCGTTGCATGACCCTTGCTTTTTAGCGAGGGTCTTTTGCTTGTATACCGTTGCGCATGCATCCTGACAAAAATCAGGTATCCTGATAACAACAGTCATCTTCCATACATTCTGCCGCCTCTATTTTTATTGCCAGAATATTTGATACAAAACGGTGAGCAAGTTTATGGAAGTAGAAAAATTCAGTTATGACAACAAGATCGTAAAAGCGTTCATGATCGCTACGGTCGTGTTTGGCCTCGTGGGTATGTTGGTTGGTCTTACTGCAGCCATCCAGTTAGTATACCCGATCTTTAATTTCGACACGCAGTATACAACATTCGGGCGCATTCGTCCACTTCATACAAACGCCATCATCTTTGCCTTTGTAGGCAACGCAATGTTTGCCGGAGTATATTACTCGATGCAGCGCCTGCTTAAGACACGCATGTTCAGCGACAAACTGAGCTGGATACATTTCTGGGGCTGGCAACTTATTATTCTCGCTGCGGCTATAACACTGCCGTTGGGTATGACTACTTCCAAAGAATATGCAGAGCTCGAGTGGCCAATTGATATAGCGATCACAGTCATCTGGGTTGTCTTTGGATGGAACATGATCGGCACCATTATCAAACGCAGGGAGCGCCACATGTATGTTGCTATCTGGTTCTACATCGCCACGTTTGTAACCGTAGCCGTACTGCACGTGGTAAACTCTTTTGAAATGCCTGTTACATTCTTCAAGAGTTACTCCTGGTACGCAGGCGTGCAGGATGCGTTGGTGCAGTGGTGGTATGGACACAATGCCGTTGCATTCTTTCTTACCACTCCGTTTCTCGGTCTTATGTATTACTTCTTGCCGAAGGCCGCCAATCGCCCGGTATACTCCTATCGTTTGTCGATCATTCACTTCTGGTCATTGATCTTCATCTATATATGGGCTGGGCCGCACCACTTACTATATACATCGCTGCCTGACTGGGCACAATCATTGGGAACTGTATTCTCCATCATGCTCATCGCTCCATCCTGGGGTGGTATGCTGAATGGTTTGATGACACTGCGCGGTGCGTGGGATCGTGTTCGTGAAGATCCTGTTTTAAAATTCATGGTAGTTGCTATTACCGCGTATGGTATGGCTACACTCGAAGGTCCGTTGTTATCACTAAAGAATGTAAATGCTATAGCACACTTTACTGACTGGATTGTAGCGCACGTACACGTAGGTGGTTTAGGATGGAATGGTTTCCTCACGTTCGCCATGCTATACTGGATAACTCCGCGCATGTGGAATACAAAATTATACTCTACCAAACTTGCTAACGTACACTTCTGGTTAGGCACACTCGGTATCATTTTCTATGCACTGCCGATGTATGTATCCGGTGTTGTGCAGAGTTTGATGTGGAAAGAATTTAACCCGGAAGGATTCCTGGTATATAAAAACTTCCTCGAGACAACGGTACAGATCCTGCCGCTGCATGGACTGCGTGCAATTGGCGGTGCCCTATATCTCACCGGTGCGATCATCATGACCTACAACCTGGTGAAGACAGCTTTCGCAGGAAGCTTTCTCGCCAATGAAGATGCTGAAGCAGCACCGCTTGCCAAAGTATATGTACAGAAAACCGGGGGCTGGCACAATCGCCTGCTCGAGCACAAGCCGGTATTGTTTACGGTCTTAACCGTAGTAGCTATACTCATCGGTGGTGCTATTGAAATGATACCTACGTTCCTGATAAAGTCAAACGTACCCACTATCACAAGTGTTAAACCTTATACACCACTTGAGCTGCACGGACGTGATATATATATCCGCGAGGGCTGCGTGAACTGTCATACACAAATGGTTCGCCCGTTCCGCTCAGAGACTGAACGCTACGGTGAATATTCAAAAGCCGGAGAATTTGTATATGACCATCCGTTCCTGTGGGGATCAAAACGTACGGGTCCGGATCTGCATCGTGTGGGTGCTAAATATTCGAACAGCTGGCACTATAACCACATGCTTGCTCCGGACGCTGTCTCAACAGGTTCTATCATGCCGGCCTACCCTTGGTTGTTCGAGCAGGTGATCAACAAAGCAGACACACGTGGAAAGATAACTGCACTTCGTACAATCGGTGTTCCCTATGAAGAAGGATATGAAGACAATGCCAACAACGATCTCGAAAAACAAGCGGGTGAAATAGCCGGCACTTTAAAAGCTGATGGTATAGAAGTAGCCGATGATGCTGAGATCATCGCACTGATCGCTTACCTGCAACGACTGGGTACAGACATCAAGGCAGAGAAAACAGCACAGTCAGAATAAAAATATAAGAACTGAGAAGTTCAACCTAAAACAGTAAAGCCATGTATAAAAACGTCCTTCAAAGTATAGAGAACATCGCGATCTGGCCGGTAATCTCTTTCGTTATATTCTTTGCTTTTTTCCTTTGCCTGCTCTTGTGGGTATTTACTACCGATAAAAAGATCATAGACAAAATGAAAGCATTGCCCATGGAAGATGCTACTTCTGAAAATGAAATCACAAACCGTAAACAGTAAGACCATGAGAAAAGCAGTGTTGTTTATTGTATTCATGATCTGTACCGCCAGTGCCTTTGCACAGGAAGCGCAGGCCGCGAAAACTTTCTGGGACGATCCGGTTAGCGACCCGATGTTTCCTATATACCTCGTCACAGGCTTTATACTCCTTGTAATTATGCTCGTAGGTATTGTAGCGCTATACCTGGTAAAAGTAGTGAACATGCTCATGACGGAAACCGAGAAGTCCAAAGCAGCAAAACTCGGAATTCCATATGTAACCAAGCCATCGTTGTGGAACAGGTTTGCACAGAAAATGAATGCCTCCGTTCCGGTAGAAGCGGAAAAAGACATCGAACTTCACCACGACTACGATGGAATAAAAGAACTCGACAACCATTTACCGCCATGGTGGAAATGGCTCTTCTACGGCACAATTGCATACTCGGTGGTATATATAGCTATATATCACTTCTCCGACACACTTCCGTTGCAGGATCAGGAGTATCAGCAGGAAGTAGCGCTTGCTGAAGAACACGCGCGTAAACTAAAAGCAGCACAGCCACAGGAAGAGATCGATGAAAACGCACTCGCATTTACCAACGACAAGGCATTGATTGAAAAAGGAAAAGCTGTATTCGATGGCAACAACTGCGGTGCGTGTCACCGGAATGATGGTGGTGGTAATACCATTGGTCCGAATCTTACCGATGAATATTGGTTGCACGGGGGCGACATCAAACAAGTCTTCTCTACAATCAAGAATGGTGTTGTAGAGAAAGGTATGCCGGCCTGGGGTAAATCGATGAGTCCGCAGGATGTGCGAAATGTAGCGTTCTTCATTATGAGTTTACAGGGAAGTAATCCTGCGAACGCTAAAGCACCACAGGGAGAATTATTTAAAGCAACCGCACCGGCTCCAACCGCAGCACCTGACAGTACGAATGCACAGGCATCGCTATAGCTATAGCGGCATCCCAAAACAATATATAGTATACAAGGAATCTGAGAAGCAGTATGGAAGGGAGTATAAAAATTGATATTCGGAAAGAACGGCTGGCCAAAAGCGCAGCGGCTCGTGAAGGTGTCGATGCAGAGGAAGAGTTTCGCGATAGCATCGCTACCGTGGATGAAAAAGGTAAACGAATCTGGATCTACCCCAAGAAGCCATCCGGTCGCTATCACAACTGGCGTATAGCCGTTACCGTTGTGTTGCTTACTATTCTGCTGGGTGGTCCTTTCCTGAAGATCAATGGTCAACCCTTCCTGTTGCTAAATGTATTCGAACGAAAATTTGTTATACTGGGACAAGCCTTCTGGCCACAGGATTTTTTCCTGCTGGCTGTTGTGCTGATTATCTTTTTTGTATTCGTTATCCTGTTTACCGTTGTGTTCGGTCGCGTATGGTGCGGATGGATGTGTCCGCAGACACTGTTCATGGAAATGGTTTTCCGCAAGATTGAATACTGGATCGAAGGCGATGCTGCTGCACAACGCAGGTTAAACAAAGAACCGTGGACCGCTTCCAAAATTTTCAAGAAGACATCCAAGCACATCATCTTTCTTGCTATATCATTACTCATTGCCCATACGGTAATGGCATATATGATTGGCGTTGAACAAACGCAAGCCATTGTAAGCGAATCGCCATCCGAAAATATAGCAGGGTTCATAGGACTGATGGCCTTCACAGTAATTTTTTATGGTATATATGCGAAGTTCCGTGAGCAGGCCTGCATAGCAGTGTGTCCTTATGGACGATTGCAAGGTGTTCTGTTAACAAGAGAATCAATCGTAGTAGCATACGACTGGTTGCGCGGAGAGCCTCGCGGTCATTTAAAGAAGAATGCTGAACCTGCTGTAAACACGGGCGATTGCATCGACTGTAAACTTTGCGTACATGTTTGTCCTACCGGTATAGACATACGCAACGGCACGCAAATGGAATGTGTAAACTGTACAGCGTGTATCGATGCCTGTGATGATGTGATTCTGAAGATCGGTAAACCGA
>CAMLLI010000099.1 GCA_946480685.1 uncultured Flammeovirgaceae bacterium
AACAGTAATATAACCATCAATACTACATCAGCACTTTCGTCTAATATAGCCTTTAGTGAAACGTATGATAGCTTGACAAACATCACATTGTCATCAGGCAGCACCGGCAAATTCAATTTACAAAGCTCTGTTAAAGTAAAGAACCTTGTTACACTGACGAAAGGAGAACTGAATAGCTATACCGGGAACCTTGTTCTCGTGTCCGATAAAAACGGAAGTGCGCGCATTGGTCCACTCCTCTCCGGTGCCAAAATTACCGGTCAGGTCACCTATCAACGCTATATGGATGGTGAAGGAAGAATATACCGCTACATTGCATCTCCGGTAAAAGCCACGACCGTTGCCGATATACAGGAATATATACCTGTTACCGGTTCTTTCAAAGGACAGAGCACCGGATCAGGCATGAATTCATCGGCAGCTTCCATGTTCAACTATAACGAACCGGAAGGTGGCTGGCTCAACTTCCCTCCCGATGGAGGCTCGAATGAAGATTCGCTTCGAATCGGAAAAGGCTATTCGATCTTTGTACGCGAAGCAGCGACCCCCACCACATGGCAGGTTGTAGGAAATCCGTATCAGGGTAATTTTATCTTCCCGCTTACCGGTGGCACGCTGGGACAGGACAATGGCTGGAATTTACTAGGCAATCCATACCCCGCTCCGATTCAATGGACCGGTGTTGCCGATGCAAAATGGAGTACGTTGCAAAATGTAAGCAACACGGTATATGTACGCGAAAACTTTGGATCGGAGTATAGATGGCGTGTATGGAATGGAACAACCGGCAATCTTGCCAATGGTATTATCGCTCCGGGACAATCGTTCTGGGTACAGACTACAGCTGCTACTCCGGCTCTTACCATTACCGAAAACGCCAAGTATATAGCGGACGGTGCGTTCTATCGCGAAGGTAATAATGCAGCTTCGCTGGAGATCAGCATGAGCAACGGCACCTGGACGGATGAAACGTATATACAAACTATATCCACGGCAACCAACCGCTATAGCAAATATGAAGACGCTCTCAAACAAAATAATACATATTTCAACCTCGCGTCACGATCAAGTGATAGCGTGGCGTTAGCGATCAATGCTATATCAGCAGACTATTGCCAGAAACGCGTGCCGCTTGTGATCAGCAATGCAGCCAAAGGAAATTATACCTTGCGTTTTAACGGAGCCGACAATCTTGCAGCGAAAGTATACCTGGAAGATGCGCTTCTGAAAAAACATATTGATGTGTCTCAAGATCCAACCTATAGCTTTGCTGTAACAGATGCGGCTGAGTCTAAAGGAACTCGTTTTACCTTAATACTTGCCAGACCTGAAATACAACCTACGGCATCAATGACTTCTGCTGCTGCCTGTGAAAGCAATGCGCTGATTACGCTAACCGGTACACAGGCAGGTGTCGGGTACCAGGCATTTGTGGAAGGAAAACCTGTTTCGGAAAGACGAGTGGCTGAAGGTGAATCACTGCAACTCGAAGCAGACTATAGTAAATTGCACAGTGGTATATTTGACGTCTCCGTAAAGGCTGGTTATGGCAATGGCGATTGTCCTTTAACCACACTGTCCAATACAGTTTCTGTCACCATCGACTCCCTCACGACACCGCAGATCGTGGCTGCATCCGGAAAAATATTGACAGAACACCACGAAGGGAATTCCTATCAATGGTACCTGGACGGAGAGCTTTTGTCAAATGAGACAACATCTGAAATTATACCGCTGACCGATGGTAATTATAGCGTAGCCGTTACCAATGGTACCTGCTTCCGGACATCAGCAACACTTCAGTATACTGCGTCTGGTGAACTGCCGATTGAAAGGCTGGCAATCGTATCTCCGAATCCATTTACGGATAAACTCACCGTTACCCTGCAAATACCGGCTGCATGTACTATATCACTATCTAACATGGTAGGCCGTGTGGTGCTGGAGAAAGTTGTAACGGAAGCAGACCAACAGGTTACATTTGATCTTACCGATATAGCACAAGGCACCTATATCCTGTCGATCGGTGAAGCCAAATATAAAGTAGTAAAGAAAACGTAGTCGATAATCCACTTAATAACTGAACCGGATCGCATATATATTGGGCCAGAACTTACCAGTAACATAAACATTACCGGAGGCCGAATCGAACGCGATCCCGTTCAACTCAAGAGCATTCTTATTCTGCGAGCGGGCACTTCGTGTTAAAGCAGAAAGATCCAGACGACCCTGCACCTTTCCGGTAGCGGGGTCGATTTTTATAATGAAGTTTGTAGTATATACATTAGCGTATATATAGCCATTGATATATTCCAGCTCATTTACATTTTTGACAGGACCGTTGTTATCCTGTATAAGCAAAGTCTTGACAGGTTTCAGGGAGGTTGAATCGAGGTATAGCACCTTGTCCGTTCCGTCACTCATAATCAGATGTGTTCCGTCTGTAGTAAGTCCCCACCCCTCTTTGCCGGGCAACGGAAATTCGCCTGTCTTCTTAAACGTTCTGGCATCGTATATATAGCCTACTTTTGCTTCGTAGGTCAACTGATACAGTTTATTATTAAGAAAGGTAATACCCTCGCCAAATATAGCCCGGTTGATTTCTACTTTGGGGTCAATCTTACCGGTTTGCAGATCAACAACTCCGACCACAGAACGGGTGTTCTCCATCTCGAGCGGTGAGCCCGTACTTTCATAGAGCTTGCCCTTGTGCATGAGAAATCCTTCGGTAAACGCAGTGGTATCGTGGGCATGCGTAGCGACAACATCAAAACTGATGGATGATATAGGAGGAGCAGCTGCCGGAGTCTTTGCAGTGGATTCTTTTTTATCAGAATTACAGGAAGTGAGCTGTACGATCAGCACGAGAACAGAAAGTAAACCAAGACGATTCGTTTTCAAGGCGATGGATTTTAGAAATTAAGGGTCGAAGGTACACAATCCCACGCACTTTCTCGAACGTGTGATTACACCTGTCCGTCCTTCAGAATATAGCCAACGCTTCGGATGTTTTCGATCTTCAGGGAATGATCATTCTTCAGATACTTTCTCAGTTTTGAAACAAATACATCCATGCTGCGCGCCACAAAGAATCCATCATCTTCCCAGATGGTCTTCAGGAAAACATCGCGTTCCATGAGCTTGCCGGTATGTCGAAAGAAAAGTGAAAGTAATTTACACTCTTTATAAGTCAGGCGTGTAGTGATACCGTTGGCATGCAGCAACAGATTGTGGACATCGAGTGTAGAGTTACCTGCCTTCAACACCAGCGAGCGATCTGCCGGAACTGCATTTCCCGAAGCACGTTTCAATATAGCTTCCAGTCTGTATTTGAATTCCTGGATGCTGAACGGTTTGCATACATAATCATCTGCACCTATTTCAAATCCGCGGATGCGATCTTCCAATTGATTTTTAGCGGTAAGAAATACGATGGGAATCCGTTGATTATACTTTCGCACTTCGGTAGCAAGATCAAAGCCATCCTTCTCCGGTAACATGATATCGAAGATACACAAGTCAAACGGATGACTGTAAAAAGCCGAAAGTCCTTTCTCACCACTGGTATACAGATGTACATTCCATCCATGTGCATCCAGTGAATCCTTGATCAGAAAGCCCAGACTTTCGTCATCTTCCACCAGCATAATTTGTGTTCGGTCGCTCATGCTTTCGGCAGTATAATTTTTACTTCAGTACCTTTATTCAATTCGCTGAACAGATTTACTTCACCGTGATGTGCCTGAATAACGTGTCTGACAAAACTCAATCCGAGGCCAAATCCTTTTACCGTATGTATATTCCCTGAGCTTACCCGGAAGAACTTTTCAAATACCTTTTGTCGCAGGTGCGGAGCAATGCCTATACCGTTGTCGATCACATCAATCTCAAGCCGGTTTCCATCATCCCGCGTACGAATTAAAATACGCGGACTCTGCAACGAGTATTTCTCTGCGTTATCAATTACATTGGTAATTGCTTGCAGCAACAAGTCTTTATCACCGAGTATAGATGCGTTGGTAGCATTGAACTCCAGTTGTAGCGTACCGCTTCGTTGCTGTACTTTCAGTTGAAATGCTTCAGCACAATCTTCAATAAGCCGGTGTACATCCATAGGTTCCTGTACCGGATTCTTCAGATATTCCACCGAAGCACCACTGAGCACCTGATCGATCTTCTGTCGCAGGCGTTCATTCTCCTTCAGTAATATATTGATATATACTTGTGATGCCTGATCAGGAATTTTGTTTTGAAGAATCTCACCGGCAATACGAATATTTGTTACCGGTGTCTTAAACTCGTGCGTCATGTTGTTGATGAAGTCGTTCTTCAATTCGGCAAACTTTTGCTCGCGCAGAAGCGATGCGATGGCGTACGCAAAGAAACCCATCATGAGCAACAGCATGATGGTTGAGAAAATCCAGATGTCCAACTGGGCGGCAACATAACTTTGTTTACCGGGGAAGTATACTGCGAAATTTCGCTCGGCAACGCTACGCCTGTGCTCCGCGGCTTCAGCGGCAAGCCTTCGTGTCGCTTCCACATAGTTGCCATATACCAAAGTATCATCGGCAGCATTGTAAACACCCAGCTCATAATCGATCATCAGGCTTCGCTTCGAGAATTCGTTACGGATGAGACTGTCCAGCATCTCATCGTTCAGTGAGGCATTGGTAGCGACAAAGAAAAAGCTGGACGACATTTTTTTGATCTCAGCATTTTTGGAAACCGAATCAGCCACTTTGCGAAGTGCAATCTGGACACTGTGATCGAATTGTCGCTCGGCTACATCAAACGCCCGCCTGAACCAGTATATCTGCACAACGAGCAAACATACCAGCACCAGCGTGCCCAGGAGAATAATTCTGCGAAGGTGATTACTTTTCATTAACTAAAAATAACAGTTTACACGCGAACCTATAGGAACTTTAAGCTTTTTAACACTGCATTAACACTTCTTTACAGTCCTTAACCTTACGCCTCCCAATCCCACGGTAGCATTGCAGAAAAAAGAAACTATGCTTTTCTCCCGGAAGGATTACCTGCTATTCGCAACAGCATTACTGCTAATCATGACAGCGTTTCTATGCATGGCATTCGATTCGTCAGCAAGTGGGTTTGGTATACTTACCCGCACCGTTGCTCCTCCTGTGTTGCTGGCAGGGCTCTTACTTCCGCTGCCGGGAATAATCGGAGTGCAATTCTTTACTCCCCGATATATTTATCAGTCTCTTCGTACTGATACGTTTAAACATGCTGGCGCGTTTCTGGTTTTTGGTGTCTCATGTGCAACTTATCTGACCACACTGGAACCCACTGCGAGTCTTTGGGACTGCTCTGAATTTATAGCATCTTCGTTCAAATTGCAGGTTCCGCATACACCGGGTACTCCGCTCTCGCTATTAATAGGTCGTATGTTTAGTATGTTTGCCGGCAGTGATGTTACGCGTGTAGCCCTTACGTTAAACACCATGAGTGCGTTGTTCTCTGCACTGGCCATTGGTGTTGTATACTATATCATCTATGATCTGGCTTCTGCTATTGCAGACCGTTCGACCAAACGGGCATCATACGCTATACTTGCTGCTGCTGTCGGTGGTAGTTTATGCCTTGCATTCTGCGACTCGTTCTGGTTCTCGGCAGTAGAAGCTGAGGCGTATGGAGCCGCATGTTTCTTTTTGGTGCTCCTGGTATGGATGATTCTGAAAGGAAAAAATATTGCAGACCAAATGCGCCCGCGATGGCTGATCCTGATCTTTTATATCGCCGGATTGTCCTTCTGTATACACCCGATGTGTGTACTGGCGTTACCAGTACTTCCTTTTACCTGGTATGTGCAGGAACATAGACTGACATTCCGGGCGATAGCCATCGCTATTGCCAGCGGTTGTTTCCTGGTATTGGCTATAAATCGCTTTGTCTCCATCGGTATATTTGAAGCCGCTTTTTACCTCGATCTCTTTGCTGTTAATTCACTCAACGCTCCATTCTATACGGGAGCTATTGCATTGTTGATTGTAATGGTGTTTACGTTCCGGTTGCTGCTGCGAAAGTTTCCTTCCTACAAAGCGTATAGCTGGGCCGTTGTATTTCTTCTGGCGGGGTTTCTGCCTTACGGGATGTTGTTCATACGCTCAGCGCACAATCCGCCAATCGATGAAGGAAGTCCGGAAAACCTGTCGATGATTAAAGCCTACATGAATCGTGAATCGTATGGCACAAGACCGCTTGTATATGGTCAGTATTTTGACGCCCGGATTGAAAATGTTGTTCCCGGCAAACAGATGTATCACAAAGGTGATCGCGGTTATGAATCAACAGGAACGTTGTCCGAATACCAATACGAACCGCACCGGCAGACAATTTTTCCAAGGATGTATAGCAACGATGCGAATCACATTGAAACCTATCGTCAGTGGACCGGATTAAAACCGGGAGAAAAGCCAGGTTACACTGAAAATATAGTATACCTCATCCGCTATCAATTCACACACATGTATCTCCGTTACTTCCTGTGGAATTTTGCAGGTCGCGAAGGCGATGTCCAATGCAGCGACTGGCTCGCTCCTTGGGAACCTGTATCGCTGGAGAATACCAATCAGCGTGCGCGAAATCAATACTGGATGATTCCCCTCCTGCTTGGTATCGTGGGATGTATATTTCAGTATCGGAAGAACAGGCATGCGTTTATCAGTACGATGATCTTTTTCCTGATCACCGGAGTTATACTCGTGCTATACCTGAACTCAACCCCGAATGAGCCGCGTGAGCGTGACTATATTTATGTCGGATCGTACATTGCGTTCTCCTGGTGGATCGGACTTGGAATACTCGCGCTATTTTCAGTCGTCAGCCGTTGGAAGACGGCCTGGCTCGCTTCGGCAGCCGTCAGCATAGCCGTACCGTTGTGGATGTTCATGCAGAATCATGATGATCATGATCGCAGTGACAGAACGTTTCAGATCGACCATGCGCGCAACGTATTACAAAGCTGCGCACCGAATGCAATCTTATTTACAGGCGGAGATAACGACACATTCCCGCTCTGGTATCTCCAGGAAGTAGAAGGATTCAGAACCGATGTACGCATCATGGTATTAAGCTACTTTAATACCGACTGGTATATTGGTCAGCTGAGGAACGCGTATTATCAGTCACAACCGTTCAAACTTATGCTGCCCGAAAAGTCGTACCGGCAATACGGTCCCAACGATGTGCTATACCTGCAGGAAAGTATACGTGAAGGAATTGATGCAACCCGGTATCTCACGCTGTTAGGAGACGAACATCCCGCACTGCGCATGCCTACTGCCTCTGGCGATGTATATTCGATATTGCCATCCAGGACATTGCACATTCCGGTTGACAAACAGAAATTCGGGACAAGTGCCCAGAAAGATTTTGTATCACCGGATTCCGTTACGAATGAGTTAGCACTCGCGGTAACCGGAGACTATCTTCCTAAAAATGCTCTCGCATTCCTGGATCTGCTGATCAGCAACCAATGGGAAAGACCTATATATTTCAATTTCACGTCACTCCATACATTTGATCTTGATCTTAAACCCTATATGGTGCAGGAAGGACAGTTATACCACTTGCTTCCCATTAAGCCGCAACGTGACGGTATAGCCATCAACACTGCACTCATGTACAAAAATCTTGTCGAGCAGGCAGACTATTCGAATCTCGCCGATACATCGGTATATTTCAACTACGAGGACTATCAGCTTCGCATGATCATCCCGCTGCAACAAACACTGAATACATTGGCAGAGGCATTTTATGAGGAGGACAATCAGCCCATGGCAGAGAAAGTTTTATTGACCTCGGTCGACAAGCTATACCACAACCACCTTACGCCTTCTATCACGAACCTGCAAGCCGCGCACATGCTGATGACCCTCGGCAAAAATGAACTTGCTTTCAAACTGTCTCAACATGTATTTCAATTTTACTATAGCTATGCACAACAACACGCTACGGTAAACACCAACGAAACAGATGCATACCTGCTTCGCCGGTCTGCGGCCATGCTCAGCCAGCTCGGTCACGATGAATATCAGAAGCAGGCGGACGCTTTGCTTTTGGCTGCGGAACAGTAGTCTATGCGTGTCTCTTCCGTATTTTGTTCACGCATCGGTTTTCGCAATCAAGTTTCATTATGATGTTATAAAAGCTTCTTTTAGATTTAGCAATAAGTTTTAACACGCCATGCTAATCCGAAAGAATACCAAAGCATTTAAAACGATTCATGAAATTATCACAGCATGCCAGCAACGTAAAGATCGCGAACGGCTCGTGCGACTATATATTACGAAGGCAGGCCATACGATACACGACCGAATAAGTATTGAAAGTATTCAGGGTGAGGCTGAGCTTTTATACGAAATGAATTATGATACAATTTTAATGAACCTCAATTCATCCGGTCACCAACTACAGGTCAGCGATGATATTCCCGGTATATATTTCTTTCATCGTACGTCTAACAAGGATTGGGACGAAACACCGTTCGAATTTGATGAAGCTGTAAAAAAGGAATTCAGCAATCTCCCGGAATTGCCAGCAGTCCGAAAAAAGGAGAAGACTGAAAAATATGTTATCCCCGTAGCGAAGTCGCGCACCGAACCACCAGCAAAAAAAGAAAAAGCAAAACCGGTTAAAGTTGCACGGGAGATTGAAAAAGAAGCGAAGCAACCGAACTTCAAGCTTCAACATAAAATACACTTTACCAATCTTGATAGAGTTATTTTCCGACTGTCCAAACTTACGAAGGAAGATGTATTGAACTACTACAACAAAATAGCTGACTATATATTACCCTACCTGAAAGACAGGCCCTATTCTGTGCGATTTGATACTGAGCATGCATCGCCAATGAAAATCGTGAATGCAGATATACTGTTTGATCAAAAGGAAGAGGATTTACCCGACTGGGCAAAGTCCAGTAAGACAAAATCCAAAAAGCAATTTCAACTCTGCAACGATCGTGAACATTTACTTCTGAATGTTGAATTAGGGTGCGTACAATTTAACACCAGTCACGCAAGAAGCAAGCCGAAGGATTCCCCTGACTATGCCATCATCGTGATAGATTCTCCGGAACACAACCTGACCAAAGCTATTGATGTAGCACAGGTTGCCGGTGAGATCTTTACCGGTTTAAAATTAAAATCCTATATAAAGACGGATGGTATATCCGGACTACATATATACCTACCCCTTGACTCCAAGGGTGATTTTGAAACCAGTCAAACGATAGCGGAATACCTGTGCCGACTTATTTGCCTTAAATGCCCCGAACTTGTCTCATTACAAGACACTGATGATCTTACCTATGGAAAAGTAGTTCTCGACTATCTGTTAAACAAAGAAGGAGAACAT
>CAMLLI010000100.1 GCA_946480685.1 uncultured Flammeovirgaceae bacterium
CGGTGCCTACTTTACAGGCGATAAAAGTCTGAAGGAGCAGGATAAAAATTATGATGGCCAGCAGTTCTTAACCACCTTCAACTATGGGATTCCCCTGAACGATAACGGTGGCTTTATCAATTTCAGCGGGTCGATCGAAGACCGGAAAAGAACCAACCGCGCTTCGGATTATGAAGGGACTATATTTAAAGATTACAACGCCACTGATGGTAATGGAAATCTGCTCTACGACATCACACAGTTTTCTACCGATGCTACCGATGCGAATGCATTGGCGTACTTTCAGGCAAACAACTTAACCGGTGCTGACATTACAAATGCAGAACTGGCAAGAAGAGGAACAACGCGCAGAGACTATACCATGTATGTGGGACAGGCACAGCTCAGAGATGCAAAAGGCTTCTTCAACGCGGTATTGCCGATCAATGAAAATTTTGAGTTCTACTCTTTCGGGGGAATCGGTTTTCGTCAGGGACGTTCTTCCGGATATTCCCGTCTTCCATCCAACCCTTCGCGATACCTTCCCGAAGTATATAAAGATGGATTTCTGCCGCATATCAATTCCAAAATCTCAGACAAGAATTTCGCTGTCGGGATCCGTGGTAAAGCTGGCGAATGGAATGTAGATTTCAGTAATATATATGGATCCAATCAGTTTCTGTTCATCATCGATCAGTCCATTAACTTCTCGCAGTTAACAGCATCACAAACCAGCTTTGATGCCGGTGGTCATGCCTTTAGTCAGAATACAACCAATTTTGATCTGAGCAGAAAGTTCGATGTTATGGCGGGATTGAACATCGCGTTCGGAGCAGAACATCGATATGAAAATTTTAAAATCATTGCCGGTGAAGAAGCCTCGTGGCGAAACTATGGATTGAATGCCAACAATCAACCTACTGTATTTTTAAGAACGCCTACGCTGGATGAAGATGGAAATATAGCAGTGGATACGCAGATTCGTCCCGGTGGCTCGCAGGTATTTCCCGGTTTCAAATCGAACGTAAATGAGTATAGAAACAGCTATGCTTTCTATGGTGACATAGAATTGGATATAACTTCAAAGTTTCTGGTAGGCGGTGCTATCCGCTATGAAAACTATAGCGACTTTGGCAGCACTACAAACTTCAAAGCCGTAACGCGCTATAAACTCAACAAGAACTGGACAGCGCGTGCTTCGTTCAACACCGGCTTCCGGGCGCCTTCCCTGCACCAGGTATATTTCCAGACTACCACTACGCAGCTGGTAAACGGCACATTATCTGAAGTAGGTATATTTTCAAACACAAGCAAGCTGGCCCAGATATTAGGACTTCCTAAATTAAAAGCGGAGCAGTCGCAAGGATTTACCGGCGGCATTACCGGAACCTTTCTTGATAACTTCAGCCTGAGCCTTGATTATTTCTTTATCAAAGTAAAAGACCGCGTTGTATTCACGGATGCCATCTCCGGAGATCCGGCAGGTACACCGAGCCAGCAACAGATCTATAACTTGTTGTTGCAGGCCAACGCTTCTGTAGCGCAGTTCTTTGTAAATGCTATCGACACAAAAACACAGGGATTGGATGCAGTGCTTTCCTACACCAATGCCATAGGAACGGGAACATTGAAAGTTGATCTGGCAGCCACCTTTTCAAAAACACAACTTGATGGCAACGTGAAAGTTCCTTCAACCTTTGAAGGCAATGAGAATTTCTTCTTCCCGAAAAGCAGCAAGACTATATTGGAAAATATATCGCCAGTGCAAAAGCAAAACCTGATCCTGACCTACGCAGTAAACAAATGGAACTTCTTCCTGCGCAACGTTCGGTTCGGAAGTGTAATCGATCCGAATATAGCAGATGCTGACGGTAACTATATGGAGTTTGATCCCAAAATCATTACCGATCTGTCGGTAAGCTATAGCCTGACAAAGGCCGTGCAATTAACGATTGGTTCGAACAACCTGCTGGATGTATACCCTACCAAGGTAGACAAAAACAAATATCCGGGTGGTTATGATGACGGACGGTTCCGGTACCAAAACGCAGCTTCGCAGTTCGGCTATAACGGACGCTTTCTTTTTGCCCGTTTAAACCTGACCCTGTAAAACGCAGCTGATTTTTATTACTATGAAGGCTGCCTCTAAACCGGGGCAGCCTTTCATAAACAAAATCATCAGCATAAATATACTATATATAGATATACTTATAGCATACATATTACCGCATTGTTCGTTAGTTATGGATGTATAAAATTAAAAAGCATAAAACAGCCGCAACGCTTGCTATATATCATCAGCCAAGCATTAGTTTTGCCCGGTGCAGTTGAAGGAAGACAGAACTAAACTATAAATAGTATATACATGAAACAATCAATCATCAAATTATCAGCAGTCGTTGTCCTGGCCATCGCCATACTATCCTGTGGCAAAAATCAGGAAGTTCACAACAAGCTGGCCGCTGAACACAAACTATTAGAGTCTGAAGATTCCTTGATGGAAGTAGCGCACATGCAATTGAATGACGATCATGACAAATGGATGAAGGCGGAACTGGACGAGCCGGACACCACGCTGCAGGCTCAGCATAAGTTAATAGAGGAACAACATCTGGCACTTATCGTAAAGCACGATTCAATTGTAAAACTTCACAAAGAGCTGACGGCCAGACATGCCGAACTCGAGCAGGCACACCTGGAAGGCAAAGTGGATGATAAGCAGATAGAACAAGATCATAAAATGTTCATTGAAGAGCATGCAAAAATGAAAGCCGAGCACGACCAGTTGATTGCTGACCATGAAAAAATGAAAGTTGAACATGAAGCCATGGTAGCAAGCCACCAGAAGACCGCAGAACCAAAAAAATAACAGAACTCCTTTCGGGTAACCTGTTAAAAGTATATTTTACGATAGACCTCTTTCCAAAGAAAGAGGTCTATTGTTTTATTAAATCGATGTAGATCTATTCATTAACGGAACACAACAACGCAACGGGTATACGCAAACAGAATATAGCGTGTCGTGATGTTATTCACGGTCTTCCCGGTCCGTGGGTTTAATGACGAACGCCTTCAGTTCTGCCATCTTGCCATCCTGAAATCGCCATACATCGCAGTAAGAGTAGTGAGCATCTCTCCCATCTTCGTCCTTCATGGTTATGCTGCCCAATGCTGTAACAAAATCATTCTCAGCGATTAAGTTCGCGACTTTGAACCTGGGCGGTTCTATATACGCTTCCGACATCCACTGACGAACGGCTTCTTTCCCGCGCAAGGTCTTGTCACCAACAAAAATCCACACCGTGTCGTCAGTACAAAACGACAGGAACCCTTCATGATCACCTGCTGAAATGGATGCGTTGGCTTTTTGCAAGATCGCTTTATTGTTTTCTGACACAGAACTGCTCATATACTTTTTAGTTGCTTTTACGATAAACCTTTATGGAGATGTTAAATCACTTTGAACTCCGTGTGAAGATTGTCATCTAAAATTGTTCCATGCACGCTGTCTCCACAATTTGCTGATCTATAGTGCTTTCTGCTAATCGGGGCTTCGTGTGTTATTGGTAACACATCGCGATATATAGATTGAATGCTGCCGTGTAATGCGTTAAAATCATTTTGATAATTTACCTTTGTCTGGATAGGCTATAATAAAATATAGTCAACGATGTTCTTATATTTGGCGTTACAGCCGTGTATCAAACTATCTAAATGACATATGAATTTACCGTTTATTGAAATCATTGAAGCCACCACTCCCGACCCGAATCTTTTAATGTGGAAATTCACCGATGAAGGTAAAGAGATAAAAAACGGAGCCAAGCTTACGGTACGAGAATCGCAGGTAGCTGTTTTTTTAAATGAAGGTAAACTTGCAGATGTTTTCCAGCCGGGACTTCATACATTAAGCACGGAAAACATTCCCATCATCAGTAGCCTGAAAGGCTGGAAGTATGGATTCAACAGTCCGTTTAAAGCCGATATATATTTTGTAAACACGCGGCAGTTTGTAAACAACAAATGGGGCACGCCTGCACCGATCATGATGAGAGATCCTGAATTCGGCCAGGTACGAGTTCGTGCATTCGGTACTTTCGATATTCAGATCAAAGACCTCGCTGTATTCTTTCGTCAATATGCCGGCTCGTACGAGACCTTCACTATTTTCGAATTGCAACATGAGCTGCGTGATTTCATTGCCCCTAAATTCGGAGAGGTGTTAGCACAGCAAAATATATCGGTAAAAGATATAGCAGGCAGTGTTACGGAACTCGGCAAGAAAATAGAACCATTTCTGAAACCATACTTCTCGCAGTTTGGAATCGAACTGATTTCGTTTACCATTACAAGCGTTACACTGCCGGATGAAGTTTCTGCTCACTATGACAAGATCACCAATATGAACATGGTGACTGACATGGATAAGTTTACCAAGTTCAATACAGCGCAGGCTATTGGTGAAAAAGGAACTGCTTTAAATGAAGCGACTACAAATGCCATGGCGATGGGAATGATGATGAACCAGGTAAAGCAAGTTAATCATCCGCAGGACGACATCACTTCGAGACTCCAAAAACTGAAAACACTTTTTGAATCCGGGTTGATAGACGAAGCCGAGTATAAAGCAAAAAAAGCAGACTTGATTGATAAACTATAAAATCGAAATGAACGAAAATAAGAAAACTCTTTCGCTGCTGGAACGCATGAAACAAAAGGCAGTAGAGCAGAAATCGTATGGAGGGGATTTCGTTGAAGAACCTGCGAAAGTAAATGCAAGAACCTGTCCTAACTGCGGAGCCGGACGAGCGGAGCAGGATGGATTAACACATTGTGCTTATTGCAGCTTTGAATTTCTTTCGGTGAAACTTACCGATGGTATCAACATCAAAAAAGAAGATAACTCTCAAAATATATAGATCGTGTCAGGATTTTTTAAGAACACCTCTGAAGACAGCCGGATAATTGTTGTAAGAAAAGAAATGAATGAAACGAAAGAACGTTTCTTCGCATTCATCGGAAAACTGGAAGACAAGCTAAGAGAATTCACCGCTGCATCTATACCGGAATTAACAGAACTCAATAACACCGACACCGATCAATTCAAACGCGGATATCACCGGATGAAGTCTGCCGTGCTGGGCCAATTGGACAGCATTCAGAAAAAGGCGTTGGATGTTAAAGAAGAAAAAATTACCGGCTATCCTTTTGCCAGTGATGATCACGAAGTTTCAAAAGTATACCATGAATTCAGAAACGAGTGTTACGATCGTTTTCTTCAATTCGATGAGCTATATGCGCAGTGCCGTCAGGAAGTAGAAGATACTTATGCAGAAGACTTTGAATTGCAGTACCAGAAAATTCTGGATGAACACGAAGCCATCAAGGATACGTTTCGATGCAAGCAATGCGGAAGTCCTATCACGATTGATAAGATTTACTTTACAACAACCTATATTACCTGTCCGGCCTGCCAGACCCGAAATACATTTGAACCGTGTACACAAGCCAAGATGCTGGAACATATAGGACGAAGTTTAGCAGAACAACGAACGCGTCACCTGCTGAAAGAACATGATGAGATACCTCAAAAAGCTCAGACGCTATATTTACAACGGCATCATCTTGAATTGAGTCTCATTCACGAAAAAGACAAGAAGGTCATTGAGCAAAAGACAGCCGAAATACAGGCTTTAGAAAAACAGCAACAGGAACTTGAAAGTATACGCCCTGCACTATACCAGACTTACTTACGCGCCATGTTTAATGAATGGAACAAAATCAATCCTGCATTAACCGATGAGCATGAGAAATTTTATATCCGCTTACTAAATGACTATAATAAATAAATCCAAAATCAAATTATGAGCAATCCGCTATTAGAACCGATTCACGGAGTATCGTTGTATGATTATGCAGCTGTGTCTGCAAAAATAGCTTCAGGCATTGATCCAAAAGCGATCTATAAAGCATTAGGTATTGAACCTGCAGTATATGAAGAGGCATCTGCGTTGTGGGTAACCCGCATGCAGGAAGACAGTACATTTGAAGTAAGTATACTTTTTGGACAATACTTTTCAGAAGCAGATAAACATCCGAAGCTAAACGGACTTCAGGCTGAAGTAAGCGAAGAAGGAAAAGCGAACCTTGAAAAACTTAAAACCGACCGTTACTTCTATGAAGAGTTGAACGGAGCACGCCAGGCAGCCTATGAGTATGGCTATGACGGTGCGCAGTGGATACAGGATAACTTTGGAATTTCGCTAGGCGATTTTCAAGCCGTAGCGATGAAATGGTCTGAAGTACAAGCTGCTGAAATGACCAGCAACACGGACAACATTCATCATTTCATTGGCTATCAGCAAAAGAAACAGGCAGAGTATGCTGCGAAATTTGCCTCTGAACAGGGTGGCAATGTCGCTGACGATGTTGAATTTTAATATAGTATACTTACCAGGTCGGTTGCTGACCGATTCATAATATCGAATGGCCTGAGATCAGAATATGATTTCAGGCTGTTTTGTTAGTAGCAGCGAGTTGCTTTTCATTTTCAGACGGTTCTTTATTTTTGCATAAAAATATCGGAATGAAAGAGCAGCTACCAATTTTATTAAAGAAGTTAAAGGACGGTTCAATTCTGTTTAAGGATGTGATCGCGTTTATAGAAACTTATTATCAACATCAGCCCACAGGGTTTAAGAATGGCGACTTGCAGAATGAAGCAACTCAAAATCAAGGGAGTGCAAAAGTCTTTACGTTCGCGAAACTCAATACGCTGAGCAAAGAAGATACATTGACTTTATTTGCTGAGCATTACAAATCGGTAATCGAGAATCCGGATGGAACCGACCACCAGAATATCAGGCAGTTTATGAATCATGGCTGGGCGGGGATCGCCTTTGAAGGACAGGCTCTGCTTGCGAAGTAATTATAGATTTCAGTTTATTCTTTTCTCATAAATAAGAGCCGGCATATCGCAGCCGGCTTTTTTTATACCGACAATATCACCAAAAGACATAGTCTATCTGCCCTTCAAGCGGGTGTATCAAAAGTCTCAACCGCCTCTGCGAGTCCAAATACAGGGAGCCAAAAGTCTAACCGCTAGAATTGATTCTTAAATCTGCTGCACCGCACCTATGCCTTCCTTGCCAATGATTCCCCTTGAAATACACAACAGGTGGCACACCTTGCCATGCCTTTAGAAACAATTATGTCTCGTTGATTTCTGTATACTATATATACCGCTTCGTGAGACTTTAATGCATCGGTAGCTATACAGATAAAATTTTCAGTAAACATCATTTTCTGATTACGTATCAATCCTGACATGTAATTATATACATGAAATATACTTTTGTTCAAGACGTACCAGAATGGCTTTAACTACAACTACTAAAATTCATGAAAAGATTTTCACTTATTAGAAAGAACAGTATAGTCCTGGGAGTAGGACTAATCCTGATACTTCTCGTTGTGAATGCAACACTCACCTTTCGGAACAAAACCGTTATTAAAAAGTCTGATGTTGTTATGCGTGAGTGTGAAGAGGTCAGCTATCAGTGTGGTCAGTTAGTAGCAGAACTGCTTCACAATCTCGACCTCGGTATACGCGGTTATGCCGTTACCAAAAGCGACACTTTGTTTGGTCCGGCTGCCGGTGCCATAGAAGCGATTGACGAGCGGTTCGACAACATCAAGTGGAAGCTTAAAGCGCAGAACTATGATACTGAGCCGCTGGATAAACTACGCAAGACTTATCATGACTATGCAGATTTTGTTTTGGAAATGAAGCGTCATGCAAAAGCCGACAGCATCGATACGTATCGTAAGATGCTTAAAGAAGACAGAGGCCAGGACGTGTTTATACACTGGTCTGAAGTGTGTCTGAAGGTGTTTAGTTTTGAAGATAATCTGAAGGAAATCGCTAAAGCAGAATATGAATCGGCCATAAGCAACAACCTGTACCTGCAACTGTTTACATTACTGATCGGACTGCCTACGCTCGGATTCGTTATCCACAAGATCCGAAACGATGACCGCGAACGACACGCGTTACTTCAACAGCTCGAGGAAAATAATCGGAAGTATATATTCAATCCGGGTACACCACTGGTTCTAAACGATCCGAAGCAGGTGATTCATGACTCCATTATAAATCTTCAGCAGGCCAGTACATTTATAGAGAATATATCAGAGGGTAAATATACAGCCGAATGGAGCGGACTAAATGATGATAACAAAACACTAAACGAAACGAACCTTGCCGGCCGACTCAACAATATGCGTGAGCAATTGAAGCTGATGAAGCGTGATGAAGAACGCAGGTTGTGGACGAATGAAGGTCTTACCAAATTCTCCGAGACAGTGCGGAATAACCAGAACAACCTGGTGGAATTATCAAACGAAGTGATCCGCTTTGTTACCCGGTATGTAGGAGCACAACAAGGCGGTTTATTTGTATGCAGACAAGATGAAACCGGTTCTTACCTGGAGCTTACGGCATGTTATGCGTACGACCGTAAGAAGTTTGTTGAACGCAGAATAGACATCGGGGTTGGTTTGGTTGGCCAGACATACCTCGAGGGGCAAACAACCTTACTTACCAAGTTACCACAAGGATATACCTATATAACCTCGGGCATGGGAGAAACTACACCGGGATGTGTGGTGATTGTTCCGATGAAGTATAACGACCAAATAGAAGCGATCATTGAAATAGCAAGCCTGGAAAAATTAGAAGACTACCAGGTGAGCTTCCTCGAGAAAGCAGGCGAGTTTGTGGCGTCAGCGTTACAGAGTGCACGCCAAACAGAAAAGATGCAGGAACTTCTGATTGTATCCCAACGACAAACTGAAGATATGCGCGCTACCGAGGAAGAGATGCGCCAGAATTTCGAAGAGTTGCAGGCTACCCAGGAAGAAATGTTTCGCAAGCAACAGGAAGCTGATCGTATGCAGCAAGAAGAAAAAGAGCGCTCAAAAAGACTTGCAGAAGCTAACGAGCGGGCCAGCAAAATCATCGTTGAAAAGTTGAAAGCAGCGGAAGAAGAAATTGTACGATTGAAGGCTGAAAGACAACTATGATCACCGGAATATAGCACATGAATGTCTGGTTATTGCAATACGACTTTTTAATACTACTTCTGAGACTATCGAATACCAGAAAGTATAACGATTCGTACTATTTTTCCAGCGGTAAAAATTGAGTTTCTTCCGCAAATATTAAATATAGCATTGAGCAGCAGCCTGGTCAACGATGGTTTTTAGGGGTATATAACCCACATGGCCCGGCCTGCTCAATCTTATGTTCCAACAATATATACCAGGATCTCCTTAGACTTTATAACAGTTTGATGAGACTCCGCAGTATAATTTTATAACCAAATGTATATGTGCATGACTACGC
>CAMLLI010000101.1 GCA_946480685.1 uncultured Flammeovirgaceae bacterium
AGGCTTGTCCGTTGTCGTCTAGGAGTACCGTTGGATCGAAATTATCCGTGCCGGGAAGTATACCAGTCTTGGTAGTGATCAGTGCCGCACCAATCGCATCGCGAAACGGTCCGGTTGGTGAATCGGCAACCGCTACACCAATTGCTTTACCCTCGATGGATGCATGTGTAACGGTTACATACCAATAGAACTTATCACCACGCTGAATTACCTTCGAAGCATACGCATCACCCTTGGCCCATTTAAAATCAGTTGCCTTCAGGTTTACCGGGTGTTCACTCCAGTCGCGAAGATTTTGTGAAGAGAAACACAACCACTTGTTCATCGTATATTGATACGTGCCCGGAGGTGCCTCATCATGGCCGGTATATAAATATACTTTGTCGTTATGCACAAGTACGGTTGGATCTGCCGTGAACGTATTCCGGATGATCGGGTTGCCGGTAAATGGAGCGTCTGTCGTTGGCATAAATAATTGTTTTACTATGGGATTGAAGATGGTAAACTCCCAAAAAACAATGCCAGCAACTTTATTGGTGTCAGTTCAGCGAAGGATGAACAGCAGGAAAAATCTTCAGGTGAATTTTTGTAATGAAATGAATGAGTTCCAGCAAATAAGTTTTTTGCAGATCCTTGGAAAACCGATAGCCGGAATTTTTTTCACCATTCAGTTTTTGCAGGATGCTGGCTACTTCTATGTCCTGTACATCATTCAGTGCATAAAGCGTATTGCTCATGGTATTGAACAGACGGTTACAGCGGATGTGCCGTAGCGTGTTTTCGGGAAGTAAATGTTTGTCGAACATATATACCGATCCACCCGACACCTGTCTGGATATATGTACTATACAATACAAATCCCTTATCGTACTCAGCATGATCATTGTGCCTGCTCTTCAACGTGCATAACCTGTTCCATAGCTTCACAGGTAAATTTAATTTCTGAAAGCGGAAGGTGTAACGGTGGTTTGCTTCTTGAAGAAGTGATTGAAGTGTGCAGGTTCTTCAAATCCGAGGCAATAACTGATCTCTGATATATTCCAGTCCGTATGTTTTAGTAAAGCTTTTGCTTCGCTCGTTAAGCGTTCAGCAATATGATCGGTAGTAGTCTTCCCCGTGGTGAGGCGTATGGCACGATTCAAATGATTAACGTGTACCGCTAACTTCTCTGCAAAATCGCTGGCCGATCGTAATGTAAATCGCTGCGAAGGAGAATCGATCGGAAACTGGCGCTCCAGCAATTCCGTAAACACAGCCGTGATGCGTGCGTTTGCATCGGTATGTTGATAAAGTGTTTCCGTAGGCTGCACCTTCAACGCATAATGGATCATCTCCATAATATAGTTCGTAATGAGATCGTACTTGTATATATAGTCTGATCCAATCTCATTCAGCATTTTTTCGAAGACACTGCTTATATATTTATCCTGCGATTTATTCAGTGAGTAACTCGGTTTATTACCCGGCACAAACATGGGCAGATCACGTATACTTCCGCGCAGTCGCTCGGTAAAGAACGATTCCTTGAAGATGCAGAAATACCCTGTAGAATCATCCGACCGTTGTTCAAATGTATAGGGAACATTACTGCTAAAAAACATCAGCGTAGTACCCGATACCTCAACACTCTTATCAGCATAGTGGTATAAATGATTACCTCGCATCAATGTAATCTTGTAAAATTCCCTTCGACTGTATGGAGCGGGTGTCTTGCCTGGTCCCATACAATCTTCCAGTCTGAATACATTAAAGTGTCCTATATCTTTTTTAAGATTCTCCGGAAGCCAGTTAAATTTCTGTCTGTAGAAATCTTCAAGTGTCTCAATCTTTGGCATAATGTTTCGTTTTGGAATTCCTTTAATTTTCCAATTTTCTAATCTTCCAATTTTTCAATTGAAAATAGATTTACTGTCAGTCAAAGGTACTATTGAAGCCAACAGACAAACTTACAACCTTCAAACGAAAACTTGCAAAATTCAAACAATTGAGAACGTTGCTATGCTGTTTGCTTTTCGCAGGTTGAACACGGTTTGCATAGTGAAATGCAGGGATTCCGCCTTAAGAATGCATGATTCCGGGGATTGAACCATTCTATTCGCGAAACAATGATTGCCGTGTTGGTAATTCGCAAGTGAGCGATCGCTACGGCATTGGACAGACTGCTGAAATCGGTCGTATCAGGTAAATTTTAATCCAGTTGCAATCCTATTGCACGTATTCATGCGTTATCTTTGAGGCGTGAGGTTCACTGCGATCATATTGGCTATATATACGCTGGTGCTGGCATGTTACCCGTGCATGGATCGCGGGGCATGTGTCGATGAACCTGTTTCTGTTGCTGCGCAGACTTTGCTTACCGAGCATCATACGCCAGACAGCGATGAACAGGATCATTGCTCTCCGCTTTGCATTTGTTCGTGTTGTGCTGCTTCTGTCCAACTTGCTACTTCTGTTATTGTTATACCGGTGCTCGTATCGCACCACACTGAATTTATAGTTCCGTATCAGCAACGCGCTTTGTTGAACGGTATACACACGATCTGGCAGCCTCCCAGGTTAGCCTGATTCTCTTTCACGGATGACGTTCAGTCATTCGTCATCTATACTTCTATTATTAATTTCTGACAACGCATGGCGATGTGCGGATGTATAGTGTTCATCGCTATACCTGCATCGCAGAGCGTCTGTCCAATACCTATCATATTTAATTTATGCTAGACAGGATCATTCATTATTCCATCCACAATAAACTCGTTGTTGGTTTGTTCGTCATCGGGTTGATCGTGTGGGGTGGATATTCACTCATGAAGTTACCCATCGATGCTGTGCCGGATATTACCAATAACCAGGTGCAGATCATTACAACCGCTCCATCGCAATCAGCATTGGACATTGAGCGATTGATTACATTTCCGGTGGAGCAGACCATGGCTACTATACCGGGTATACATGAGATACGCAGCTTCTCACGTTTTGGCCTTTCGGTAGTGACCATCGTGTTTCAGGACAATATCGATATATACTGGGCACGGCAGCAGGTAAATGAACGAATGGTGTCTGCCACCCGCCAGATACCAGCGGGTATAGGACAACCCGAACTCGCGCCTGTAACAACAGGCCTGGGCGAAATATACCAGTATATCGTTCGTCCGAAAGAAGGATACGAATCGAAATATACTCCGATGGAACTGCGCAATGTGCAGGACTGGATCGTGCGCAGACAACTGCTCGGTACTGCAGGTGTTGCCGATGTGGCGAGCTTTGGCGGCTACCTGAAACAATATGAGATCGCCATCGATCCCGATAAACTTCGCAGCTATAACCTCAGCATCCAGGATATATTTACCGCACTCGAACAGAACAACGGCAATACCGGTGGTGCCTATATCGACAAGAAACCCAACGCCTATTTTATTCGCAGTGAAGGTCTCATCAGTTCGGAAGAAGATATAGGGAAGATCGTTATAAAAAATACCAGCAGTGGCATGCCGGTACTCGTTCGTGATGTAGCCGTGGTGCAGTTTGGACACGCGAATCGTTTTGGTGCCATGACCTATAACCACGAAGGTGAAGTTGTAGGCGCTATTGTATTGATGTTGAAAGGCGAAAATTCAAATGCTGTTGTAAACCGTGTAAAAGCCCGCATACAACAAATTGAAAAGACGTTACCGGAAGGACTTGAGATCGATGCCTTTCTCGACCGCAGTGAACTGGTAGGACGAACCATCGGAACGGTAGAAAAGAATCTTATTGAGGGAGCATTGATCGTTATTGTAGTACTTGTGCTTTTCCTCGGTAATCTGCGTGCCGGACTCATCGTTGCTTCGGTTATTCCACTCGCCATGCTCTTTGCTGTTGCACTCATGTATACATTTGAAGTCTCTGGAAATCTGATGAGTCTGGGTGCTATTGATTTCGGGTTGATCGTAGACGGTGCGGTTATTATCGTGGAAGCAACGATGCACCACCTGGGACTTCGCTCCATCACCCGCACACTGACGCAATCTGAAATGGACGAGGAAGTATATACTTCGGCTTCGAAAATCAGGACCTCGGCTGCTTTTGGAGAGATCATCATTCTGATAGTATATCTGCCGATCCTTGCACTTGTAGGTGTTGAAGGTAAAATGTTTAAGCCGATGGCACAGACGGTTGGTTTTGCTATACTCGGTGCGTTTATACTTTCCGTTACCTATATCCCGATGATGTCTGCACTCTTCCTGAGTAAACGTCCCCGGCACGAACGAAATTTATCAGATCGTATGATGGACTTCTTTCATCGCATCTATACTCCTGCACTTCGTCAGTCATTACGCTATAAAGCGTGGGTTGTCATCGCTTCGGTGCTGATTTTCATAGCAAGTCTCATCATGTTTTTAAATATGGGCGGAGAGTTTTTGCCAACATTGGAAGAAGGAGATTTTGCCGTTGAGACACGTGTACTTACCGGCAGCAGCTTGTCCTATACCATAGAAGCATCGCAGAAAGCATCGGAAGTTTTACTGCGTGAGTTTCCGGATGAAGTGGAAGAGGTAGTTGCCAAGATCGGTTCTTCCGAGATACCAACGGATCCGATGCCAATTGAAGCGTGCGACTTAATGGTTATTCTGAAACCAAAAGATAACTGGAAAAAAGCGCGCAACCGTGAAGACCTCGCAGAGAAAATGGGAGAAGCCTTGGAAGTTGTACCCGGAGTAACATTCGGATTTCAACAACCTATACAAATGCGTTTTAACGAATTGATGTCGGGCGTGCGCCAGGATGTAGCAGTAAAGATCTTCGGAGAAGATCTTGAGACACTTACAGATTTGTCGCAACAGGTTGCCCGGGTAGTTCGTACGGTAGAAGGCGCACGCGACCTATATGTAGAGGAAGTAACGGGACTTCCGCAGATCGTAGTGAAGATTAACCGCGATGAAATTGCCAAGTATGGTATATCTATAGCAGCGGTTAATCAGGCAATCAATACCGCTTTTGCGGGGCAGTCTGCCGGACTGGTATATGAAGGTGAAAAACGTTTTGATCTTGTGGTGCGATTGAATACAGAGCATCGTCAGCAAATCGAAGATGTTCGCAACCTGTTTATCACAACACCAGCCGGCAACCAGCTACAACTTAGCCAACTGGCCGATGTAGCGTTCAAGATTGGTCCGAACCAGATACAACGTGAGGATGCCAAGCGCAGAATTATCGTAGGCTTTAATGTACGCGGTCGCGATGTAGCCGGAGTTGTGCAGGAGATTCAACAGAAGATAGCGCAGGATGTAAATTTACCACCGGGTTATTATACTACGTATGGTGGCCAGTTTGAAAACCTGCAACAGGCACAGGCGCGTTTATCCGTTGCTGTACCGGCTGCGTTGATGCTGATCTTTATATTGTTGTTCCTGACGTTCAATTCTGTAAAACAATCATTGCTCATTTTTACAGCTATACCCATGGCAGCCATTGGCGGTGTATTCGCTTTGCTGTTGCGCTCCATGCCGTTTAGTATATCTGCAGGTGTCGGTTTCATTGCATTGTTTGGTGTGGCTGTGCTTAACGGTATTGTATTGCTGGCTGAGTTTAACCGACTGCGGAAGGAAGGCTATACCGATCTGTATGACGTGGTGATGAAAGGAACAGCCGTACGCTTACGGCCCGTGCTCATGACAGCCGCGGTGGCTTCACTCGGTTTTTTGCCGATGGCGTTAACAACAAGTGCCGGAGCTGAAGTACAAAAGCCACTGGCTACAGTTGTGATCGGCGGACTGATTACATCCACATTGCTTACGCTGATTGTATTACCCTGCCTGTATATATACTTCGAAAATATATACTGGCGCAAACCCAATGCAAATGAGACAGTATAAAACATATACGTGCTGCATGAATAAACCCTGTCAGCAGCAGAAATTAACCCTATATCGGATGAGAGCGAAAGTTTTATTGGTATTGCTGTGTTCGTGGTATACCGTCCAGGCACAACGGGTATCGGTTACACTGGACGAAGCTATTCAACAAGCGCTTCAGAAAAATAAAAGTATAGAAGCTGCTGCGTGGGATGTTCAATACCAGCAACAGCTGAAACGTACCGCGCTGGATGTTGGTAAAACCAGTGTGATATACATGCGTGGCCAGTATAACAGCTATGCGAAGGATGATAACAATATAACAGTGTCGCAAAGTATACCTTTCCCCACGGTGTTTACAACACAACAGGCACTGCATAATTCGTTGGTAAAGGGAAGTGAACTGCGAAAGGCTGCGACTGAAAACGAATTGGTGTACCAGGTAAAACAGGTATATCACGAACTGCTGTATCTGTCAGCGTACGAAGCGCTCCTGAAAAGACAGGACAGTATATATACTGCATTCGTAAAAGCTGCAGACCTTCGGTATCGCACCGGAGAGGCGCGCCTGCTGGAAAAGACAACAGCGGAAACACAACACAGCGAAATACTGAATATGAAGGCACAGGTGCAAGCCGATATACTCGTATACCAGGAACAACTGCAGGCACTCGTGAACAGTGCACAGCCGGTACAGATTGCGCAGCATAACCTTGCCGAACGTAAATGGGAATTGCCTGTTGACAGTACATCGGTTCAGTCCAATCCGGAACTGGTATACTATAAACAACAGACGGAGGTAACAACACGCGAGCGTAAAGTAGCCAGCGCCCGCTTCCTTCCTGACATCACCGTAGGCTACTTTAACCAAACGCTTATCGGTACACCGGTAAACGCGAGTGGTGAGCTTGCCACGAAGAGCGACCGCTTCCAGGGCTTTGAAGTTGGTCTTGCTATACCGTTGTGGTTTGGTCCGCAGGCTGCAAAAGTAAAGGCCGCTTCGATCCAGCAGAAGAAAGTGCAGGCTGAATACGAATACTTGCAAACCCACACGCAGGCACAATGGCAGCAGGCCGTGCAGCAGTATAGTAAGAATCGAAATACAGTAAATTACTATAAAACGTCTGCAGTAGTAAACGCTGAACTTATACTGAAGCAGGCAACTGTTGCTTTTCGAAACGGAGAGATCGGGTATACCGAGTATTGGCTTGCTGTTCGTAATGCCATGCAGCTGCAGGAAAATTACCTTCGGGCGGTGAATGCGCTTAACCAATCCGTTGTGACGCTGGAGTTTTTAGCAGGTACGAAGTAGTACCAGAGATATAACGAATCACTTTATTCTATAAATGAACTATGAACTTTCTGAAATATATACTGATACCGGTAGTGATGGTGTCTATCTTTTTCTCCTGTAACACCCGGGAAGAAACTGCTGCGACAGAAGAACATCACGATGAAGAGAGCAATACCGTGGAATTGACCGATGCGCAGATGAAGACAGCCGGCATCCAACTTGGTAAAATTGAACCGAGACAAATCAGCGGTACCATTAAAGTAAACGGTGTACTGGATGTTCCGCCTCAGCAACTCGTGAGTATATCAGTGCCATTGGGCGGCTTTCTGAAGAGTACAACGCTACTGCAGGGATCGCGCGTACAAAAAGGACAATTAATCGCGGTGATAGAAAATCCTGAATATATACAGTTGCAACAGGATTACCTCGAAGCAGCAAACCAACTGGAATTTGCCAAGGCTGATTATGAGCGGCAACAGGAGCTGGCAAAGGAGAATGTAAATGCGCAGAAAACTTTGCAGCAAGCTAAATCAACGTATCAGAGCTGGCTGGCAAAACGAAACGGTCTGATGGCAAAACTCAAACTCATTCACGTAGATTTGGGTGAAGTCGAAAAAGGAAATATTACAAGCACCGGAAATGTATACTCACCGATCAGCGGTTATGTTACGGAAGTAAATGTGAACATCGGAAAATTTGTAGCGCCAGCAGATGTACTCTTTGAGATTGTAGATACCGAACATCTGCACGCAGAATTAACGGTGTTTGAAAAAGATGTTCTGAAGTTACGAATAGGACAGAAGGTTCGCTTTACACTTGCCAACGAATCGGAGGAGCGCATGGCTACGGTATATCTGATCGGCCGCGAAATAGGGGCAGATCGCAGTGTGCGCATTCATTGTCACATCGATAAAGAAGATAAAGAGTTACTGCCGGGCATGTACCTGAAAGCAAATGTTGAGACAGGCGGTGCCAAAGTTCCAGCTTTACCGAACGAAGCGGTTATAGACTATCAGGGTAAGAAATATATATTTATACCGGTGGAAGGCGAAGCTCATGAACATCATGCAGAAGAGAAACATGATGAAAAGCAGGACGAAGAAAAACATGCGCACGAAGAAGGAACGCACTTCAGCATGGTGGAAGTTCAGATTGGTAACAGCGAATTAGGTTTTACAGAAATCACATTACCGGATTCGCTTAATCAAAACACGGATGTAGTGATTAAGGGAGCATATTCCATTCTCTCGAAAATCAAGAATAGCGAAGAAGAGGGCGGACACGTGCACTGATGAAATATAGTTTCTGAAGTTAACGAAGGCTTGCTGTAATTTTCTCCAGATCAATTCCTTTACCGATTACAGGTTTAAAGAGATCGCCCACTTCTTTGATGCGATCCATCGCGTTGAAGATTGTGAAGTCCGTCATCTTTAAACCTTTCTTCACTTCATCCCAATGCAACGGCATGGATACGGTTGCGCCTTTCTTCGGCCGAAGCGAGTAAGGTGCCGCCAGCGTTGCTTTGGGACGGTTCTGCAGGAAATCTATATACATCTTGCCATTGCGATTGGACACAATGCGTTCAATGCTGGTATACTTGGGGATCTCCCTATGTACAAGCGTTGCTACGACACGACCGAATTCCTTGGATTGCTCGTAGGTATATTTCGCTCCCAACGGTATATAGATGTGAAGTCCTGTTGAACCGCTTGTTTTACAGTAGGAGGGAACATGCATACTGTCCAATACCTGCCGGGTTACCTGTGCTGCTTCAATGACCTGATCGAATGAATTTTTATCCGGATCAAGATCGATAATGCACCAGTCGGGATGATCGGGTTTTTCAATGCGGCTGCTCCAAGGATTAAGTTCAATACATCCCATGGATGCCATCAGTAATATACTGGCTTCTTCCTGCACTACGAGGAAATGCTTGTCTACATCTTCTTCGTCACTGCTGTGGTATAAATATGTATTTACCCAGTCCGGTACTTTGCCGGTAACATCTTTCTGGTAAAAGCTTTTTCCATGGATGCCATTCGGAAACCTGTTCAGGGATTGCGGGCGATCTTTCAGGTAAGGCAATATATAGGGAGCCACCTGATAATAATAATTAAGCATATCACGCTTGCTAACCTGTTCATCCGGCCAGTATATTTTGCTCAGGTTGGTAAATTTTATACTGTGTCCATCGATCTCCCGAACTTGTGTTTCATCGGTAGGATTCAGTAATGTTTTGCGCGTCTTTT